>DYUK01000148.1 GCA_020743695.1 Brevibacterium senegalense
GACCAGACGATCGCCGTGATGATCGCGGCGGTGAGCGCGAACCAGAAGAGCAGGCCCGCGGCCGTGTCCGCGATGCGCTGGGCGCGGGACGAGGAGTTCTGCGCGTCCGTCACGAGCTTCTCGATGCCCGCGAGAGCGGTGTCGTCGCCCGTGGCGGTGACCTCGACGCGCAGGCCGGAGTCCGTCGCGATCGTGCCCGCGACGACCGCATCGCCCACGGAACGGCGCACGGTGCGGGACTCGCCCGTGATCATCGACTCGTCGAGGGAGGCGGTGCCGTCGACCACACGGCCGTCCGCCGGCACCGAAGCCCCGGGCCGCACGACGACGACGTCGCCCACCTGCAGCTGCGAGGGCGCGACACGGACGGTGGTGTCGCCGTCGACCTGCTCCGCCTCGTCCGGCAGGAGACCGGCGAGCGAGTCGAGCGCGGAAGTCGTCTGCGCGAGGGACCGCATCTCGATCCAGTGGCCCACCAGCATGATGACGATGAGGAGTGCGAGCTCCCACCAGAAGTCGAGCTCATGGCTGACGAAGCCCAGGCTGTACGCCCACGACGCGAGGAACGCGACCGTGATCGCGAGGCCGATGAGGAGCATCATGCCGGGCTGACGGCCGCGGATCTCGTCGATCGCGCCCGTCAGGAACGGCCGGCCGCCCCACACGTACATGACGGTGCCCAGGACCGGCGAGATCCAGGTCGTCCACCCGGACTGGGGCAGCGAGTAGCCCACGAGGCTCGCGAACATCGAGTCGAACGCGACGACGGGGATCGCGAACACCAGCATCATCCAGAAGAGCCGGCGGAACTGCGCGACGTGGTCACCATGGCCGCCGTGGCCGGTGTGACCTCCGTGATCGCCGTGAGCGCCGTGGGACGGTTGAGCCCCGTGGCCCTCGTGGTGCGCGGCGTTCGCCTGCGCATGCTCATCGTGCGGATGGTGCTGGTGAGTCATCGTCCACTCCTTTCGCTCTCACTCGAACCATATACCCCCCAGGGGTATAAGGACAGTCCGGTGGAGGGCTTCCTGCATCACACTCAGACGTTCGGGACCTCGCGCTGGACCCCTGTCCCGCGGTGACGGTGCGCACGACGATGGGGACCGGGCGATCGTCGACCGGCGTGCGGATCCAGTGGGGCGGTGAGTACGTGGTGGTGGACCGTCCGCCGCACTTCGCGATGACCCTGACGGATCAGCCGGACGCCTACGCCGGCCTGCCCGTCCTCTTCGACCTCGAGGAGACCGCGGACGGGACCCGACTCACCATCAGCCAGGACCGCGCGGACTTCAGCGACGAGCAGGTCGAGGCGACGATCGAGGGCTACCACTCGTTCATCGACTAGATCGAGACGCTCCTCGCCGACGGCCCCGCCAAGCCGACGCCACCGGAAAGCCCGTCCCACGCTCAGTGCGGATCGCCACGGCACCCGCCCGGCCTTCGCGAGAACGAGGAGTGCCAGCGGGGCGACGAGGATGATCGAGAGATTGATCGCCAGGAAGGTCAGAGGCGTCAGCGAGGCATCATCGGGATCTTTGCCGAGCAGGCCGAACTCGACGAGGGCAGCGATGCCTCCCAGAATCAGTTGGAGGCCGTGGATCGCTGAGACGAAGACGATCGTCAAGACCACGGGGACCCACCACCGCATCGACAGGTGGGCGCCGAAAGGACGTGTTCCGACGACTGACGGGGAGGCGCTCGAGGGTTCGTTGAGGGTCGGGTCAGGCGTGGTGGTCATGGTGGTCCTCCGGAGAGTGGTGTGAGTCGGACGAGACGGAGTCGTCCGGGGTGATGGCTCCTACTTGACGGAGGTGTTCACCACCATCGTGCGCGCGCTCGATGCACGACTCGCCGCCTCGATCGAACGTGAACAGAGCATCCGAGCCGACCTCGCCGAGCTCCTCGCCCACCGCACCGGACCGGACGTGCCCGTCGGCTTCGAGTCCAATGCCGACGGCCTCACCGGAGCGGACAGGACGGTCATATCGATCAGCACACTGCTCTATGACGAACAGGGCATGCAGGACCTGCACGAGATCGCCGAACACCACCAGGACACCGACATCGCCTTCAACGAACTGCCGGCCGATGCCAGCGCCGAGGCCATCCATGCTGTCGCCCTGCGGCTGGCGCTGGTGCTTCGCACGATTCACGAGAACTACCCCGACACACGGATCCCGCCCCCAGCCGACGACAGCGCGCAGACGCGAGGCGATCCACGCCCTCTACCAGTCGCTGCCCGATCTCTACAACCCAGCACAGATCAGAGTCCTCGCGCAGGCCTACCACCTCGCCCAGGACAACGGACCTTCGGACGACGCGGACGCCTGATCCGATACTCGCTCCGACCAGGTTGTTCTCTCCCCTATCAGCGACGCTCGTGGCACGAGAAAAGGGCCCGGACCTGCAGAAACCTGCAGGTCCGGGCCTCCCATCAGCCCTCTCGGGCCTTGAGCGATCTCTGGGGTCTCAGAAGTCCCAGTCCTCGTCTTCCGTCGATTCGGCCTTGCCGATGACGTAGGAGGAGCCGGAACCGCTGAAGAAGTCGTGGTTCTCATCAGCGTTGGGCGACAGCGCGGCCAGGATCGCCGGATTCACGTCCGTGACGTCCTTGGGGAACATGGGCTCGTACCCCATGTTCATGAGGGCCTTGTTCGCGTTGTAGTGCAGGAACTTCTTCGCGTCCTCGGCCAGTCCCACCTCGTCGTACAGGTCGTGCGTGTACTGGACCTCGTTCTCGTACAGGTCGAACAGCATGCTGTACGTGAAGTCCTTGAGCTCGTCCTTCAGCGCCTGGTCGGCCCCGTCCAGTCCGCGCTGATACTTGTAGCCGATGTAGTACCCGTGCACCGACTCATCGCGGATGATGAGGCGGATGAGGTCCGCCGTGTTCGTGAGGCGGGCCCGGGACGACCAATGCATCGGCAGGTAGAACCCGGAGTAGAACAGGAAGGACTCGAGGATCACGGAGGCGATCTTGCGCTTGTGCGGGTTGTCGCCCTCGTAGTGCTCGACGATGACCTGCGCCTTCTTCTGCAGGTTCTGGTTCTCCGCCGACCACCGGAAGGCCTCGTCGATCTCCTTCGTGCTGGCGAGCGTGGAGAAGATCGAGGAGTACGACTTCGCGTGCACGGACTCCATGAACGCGATGTTCGTGTAGACCGCCTCCTCGTGCGGGGTCAGCGCGTCCGGGATGAGCGACACCGCACCCACCGTCCCCTGGATCGTGTCCAGGAGGGTGAGGCCGGTGAACACGCGCATCGTCAGGAGCTTCTCCGGCTCCGTCAGCGACGACCACGACTGGACGTCGTTGCTGAGCGGCACCTTCTCCGGCAGCCAGAAGTTGGCGGTGAGCCGGTCCCAGACCTCCGCATCGACGTCGTCCTGGATCCGATTCCAGTTGATCGGGTCGATCGGTGAGACAGTCTGCTTCGTCTCAGTCATGCATTCTCCTCGGAATCCGTGTGCGGGCAGTGGGTCAGAGCATGCACGAGACGCAGCCCTCGACCTCGGTCCCCTCGAGCGCCAGCTGGCGCAGGCGGATGTAGTAGATCGTCTTGATCCCCTTGCGCCACGCGTAGATCTGAGCCTTGTTGATGTCGCGCGTCGTCGCCGTGTCCATGAAGAACAGCGTGAGCGACAGGCCCTGATCGACGTGCTGCGTCGCCTCCGCGTACGTGTCGATGATCTTCTCGTAGCCGATCTCGTACGCGTCCTGGTAGTACTCCAGGTTGTCGTTCGACATGAAGGGAGCCGGGTAGTACACACGACCCAGCTTGCCCTCCTTGCGGATCTCGATCTTCGAGGCGACCGGGTGGATCGACGAGGTCGAGTTGTTGATGTACGAGATCGACCCGGTGGGCGGAACGGCCTGCAGGTTCTGGTTATAGATGCCGTGCTCGGCCACGTCGGCCTTCAGCTGCCGCCAGTCGTCCTGCGTGGGGATCGCGACGCCCATGTCCTCGAACATCTGCGCGATGCGCTCCGTGCGCGGCGCCCACTCCTGCTCCGTGTACTTGTCGAAGTACTCGCCGGTCGCGTACTTCGAGCGCTCGAAGCCGGCGAACGTGCGCCCGCGCTCCTTCGCGATCTCCATCGACGCCCGCACCGCGTGGTAGGTCACGGTGTAGAAGTACATGTTCGTGAAATCCAGGCCCTCGTCGGAGCCGTAGTGGATCCGCTCGCGGGCGAGGAAGCCGTGGAGGTTCATCTGGCCCAGGCCGATCGCGTGGCTCATGTCGTTGCCGCGCGCGATCGACGGCACGGACTGGATGTCCGAGGTGTCGGACACGGCGGTCAGGCCGCGGATCGCCGTCTCGATGGTGCGGCCGAAGTCGTCCGAGTCCATCGTGAGCGCGATGTTGAGCGAGCCCAGGTTGCAGGAGATGTCCTTGCCGATCGCTTCGTATCCCAGATCCGCGTCGTAGGCGCTGGGCTCCGACACCTGCAGGATCTCCGAGCACAGGTTCGACATCGTGATCCGGCCGTCGATCGGATTCGCCCGGTTCACCGTGTCCTCGAACATGATGTACGGGTAGCCGGACTCGAACTGGATCTCCGCCAGCGTCTGGAAGAACTCGCGGGCGCTGATCTTCGACTTGGAGATCCGCGCGTCGTCGACCATCTCGTAGTACTTCTCCGTCACGGAGATCTCCGTGAACGGCACGCCGTAGACGCGCTCCACGTCGTACGGGCTGAAGAGGTACATGTCCTCGTTGCGCTTCGCCAGTTCGAACGTGATGTCCGGGACCACGACGCCCAGGGACAGGGTCTTGATCCGGATCTTCTCGTCAGCGTTCTCGCGCTTCGTGTCGAGGAACCGGTTGATGTCCGGGTGGTGCGCGTTCAGGTAGACGGCACCGGCACCCTGACGGGCACCCAGCTGGTTCGCGTAGGAGAAGGAGTCCTCCAGCAGCTTCATGACGGGAATGACGCCGGACGACTGGTTCTCGATCTTCTTGATGGGCGCGCCGTGCTCACGGATGTTCGTGAGCGAGAACGCGACACCGCCGCCGCGCTTGGACAGCTGCAGGGCGGAGTTGATGGACCGCCCGATCGACTCCATGTTGTCCTCGATCCGCAGGAGGAAGCAGGAGACGAGCTCGCCGCGCTGCTTCTTGCCCGCGTTGAGGAACGTGGGGGTCGCCGGCTGGAAGCGGCCGGTGATGATCTCCTCGACCAACTGCATCGCGAGCGTCTCGTCACCGCGCGCCAGGAACAGCGCGACCATGACGACGCGGTCCTCGAAGCGCTCGAGGTAGCGCTTCCCGTCGAAGGTCTTGAGCGTGTAGGACGTGTAGTACTTGAAGGCGCCCAGGAACGTCTGGAAGCGGAACTTCTTCGAGTACGCGAAGTCGGACAGGCGCTGGATGAAGTCGAAGGAGTACTGGTCCAGCACCTCCTTCTCGTAGTAGTCGTTCTCCACGAGGTAGTCCAGCTTCTCCTTCAGATCGTGGAAGAAGACGGTGTTCGTGTTGACGTGCTGGAGGAAGTACTGACGCGCAGCCTGACGATCACGCTCGAACTGGATGCGACCGTCCGCATCGTACAGATTGAGCATGGCGTTGAGGGCGTGATAGTCGAGATCGGTCTCCTCACGGATGATCGCCTCGATGTCCTTGCTTACGCTGATGCTAGACACAGTTGGTCCAATCCCTTGTTGACGTTGTCCGCGTCCTCGGGCATCCCGAGGAGCTCGAAGCGGTAGAGGACGGGCACACCGCACTTGCCGGCCACGATGTGGGCCGCCCGGCAGTAGTCCTCGCCGAAGTTCGTGTTCCCCGCGCCGATGACCCCCACGATCCGATCGCGGTTGTCCTTGACGTTGAGGAACTTGATGACCTGCTTGGGCACCGAACCGCGGTTGATGCCGGCGCCGAATGTGGGGGTGATGAGCACGAACGGCTCATCGACCAGCGGGGTGGGGTCCTTCGTCACGAGCGGCAGACGCAGCGACGGGTGCTGCAGCTTCTGGACGAAGCGGTGGGTGAACTCGGACGGACTCGAGTAGTAGACGACGAGCACGGCCCGCTCCCCGCTCAGGCCACGGAGGTCGCGGCGCCCGTCGACTGGTCGAGGGTGCCGATCTTGTCCGGGCGGAAGCCCGACCAGTGGTCGTTCTCCGTCACGACGACGGGAGCCTGCATGTACCCCATGGCCTTGACGACGTCGAGGGCGTTGGGGTCCTTGCTGAGGTCGACCGTGCGGTACTCGACGCCGCGCGAGTCGAGAGCGCGGAAGGTCGCGTTGCACTGGACGCAGGCGGGCTTCGTGTACACCGTGATCATGAGGGGAATCCGTCCTTCTGGTCTGTTCCGGCGTCCGGGCGGCATCCGACACCCGAAGCCGCCCGACCACTAGATGTTGTGTTCGCCGTCCACGATACCCCCAGCTGTTGTGTTACACCAGTGTCGTTCGACCCTCCCGCGCGTGTCGTGCACACCGTGTGAAGAGTGGGGCGCGGCTTCTCCACAGGGTGTGAACGACACCGGTGTCGTTCGCCCGGCGCGGGTTCACGCGGAAGTCGCGGTCCGCCCGTGCTGCCGTCCCCACCGACCGCCCCCATCCGTCCCCAGGCCGGGGTCGCCCGTCCACAGGGGAAAAATTCTCCGGGTGCGCATCCTCACCCCCTGTTCCCGAACCGTCACACGCGGAGGCACGCCGTGTCACCGCCCCCGGATACCGTTGGGGGCAGGAACCCGGACACACGTGCCGCACGCCCCATGGAGGAGACCACAGCATGACCGCGCACCAGCCGTCCACGGCGAACACCCGTGAGATCACCACTGCGGCAGAGATCCTCACCCGCGTCCAGTCGTACCTGGACACGTTCGTCGTCGGACAGGCCCGCCTGCGCGAGTCCCTCATCATCGGTCTCCTGACGGAGGGCCACCTGCTGCTGGAGAGCGTCCCCGGTCTGGCGAAGACCACGGCCGCCTCCGCACTGTCCGGCGCCGTGTCCGCCTCCTTCGCGCGCATCCAGTGCACGCCGGACCTGCTGCCCAGCGACATCATCGGCACGCAGATCTACAACTCCGCCACCGGGGAGTTCGACACCCGTCTGGGACCGGTGCACGCCCACCTCGTCCTCCTCGACGAGATCAACCGCTCCAGCGCGAAGACCCAGTCCGCGATGCTGGAGGCGATGCAGGAGCGCCAGACCACGATCGGCGGCCACCGCTACGACCTGCCGGCGCCGTTCCTCGTCATGGCGACGCAGAACCCCATCGAGCAGGAGGGCACATATCCCCTGCCGGAGGCCCAGCTGGACCGCTTCATGCTCAAGGACGTGCTGGGCTACCCCACACCGGAGGAGGAGCTCGAGATCCTCAGCCGCATGGACCGGGGCGTCTTCGAGTCGACGCCGGAGCCCGCCTGCACGATCGAGGAGCTGCGCAGCATGCAGGAGTCCGCGCGCAACATCTACATCGATCCCGCGATCAGTCGGTACATCGTCGAGCTGGTGTGGGCCACGCGCGCCGCGGACCGCGTCATCGGCCCGCGGGGCAGCCTCATCGAGGCCGGCGCCTCGCCGCGCGCCTCGATCGCCTTCACCCGCGCCTCCCGCGCACTCGCGCTCATCCGCGGACGCAACTACGTCATCCCGGAGGACGTGAAGGACCTGGCCCAGCGCGTCCTGGGGCACCGCATCGCCCTCACCTTCGAGGGAGTGGCGGAGGGCGTGTCCACCTCCCAGCTGGTCGCGGAGATCCTGGGTCGCGTGAGGACCCCCTGATGGCAGCGCTCCTCACCCGGATCCGCGCACGCCTCACCCTCCACACCCATCGGCGCGTCGCCGGCCTGTTGGACGGCGGCTGGGCCTCCGTCTTCCACGGCCAGTCCCTCGACTTCGACGACCTGCGCGAATACGTGGACGGCGATGAGATCCGCGACATCGACTGGAAGGCCTCGGCCCGTCACAGCGTGCCGCTCGTCAAGCGTTACACGGACCACCGGCGGCTGCGCCTGGCCCTCGTCGTCGCGACCGGCCGTTCGATGGACGCCGCGGCGACCGGCGGCGAGTCGAAGCGCGACCTCGCGATCCTCCTGGCCGGGATGGCCGGCTGGTTCGCGGTGCGCGGCGGCGACGAGGTCTGCCTCATCGCCAGCGACGGCCACCGCACCCGCATGACGAGGCCGGAGTCCAGCGAAGCGGGCCTGGAGCACCTGCTGCGTCGGATCCTCGCCCACCGCGGCACGCAGGACTCCTCGACCGTCATCGACCACCTCGACTGGATGAGCTCCCGCCTGCGCCGCCGCCACCTCGTCATCGTCATCAGCGACGAGATCGACGTGACGGACGCCCACCTGCGCCTGCTGCGCAAGGCGTCCTCGCACCACGAACTGCTGTGGCTCACGATCACGGAGGCGGACCCGCTGGCCCTCGCGGCGGACGGGGACGCCCCGTTCGACATCGCCGCGACGCTGGCCGGCACGGCCGCGGGCACGGTGCGCGCGGGCGCCTCGGTCCCCCGCCTGCTGGCGAAGGACTCCGCCGTGGCCCGCGACTACGAGGCCGCAGAGACGGCACGCCGGGAGAACACGGCCCGGGTCCTGCGGGCGGCGGGCGTCGTCACGGAACGGGTGGGGGCCTCGGCGCAGGCACTGCCGGCCATCCACCGCGCAGCGGAGAGGCACCGCCGTGCCCGATGAGCTGATCCCACCCCTGCACGCCTCCGACCTGTGGCTGGTCTTCACGGTCCTGGGCGTCCTGCTGGCCGTACTGATCGGGTTCCTCCCGCTCATCGGCCACCTGCGCGGTCGCGCCGACGGGACCCGCGCGGTCCCGGTGCACGTCCGGACGCGCTACCGGGGCCTCGTCGACGACATCGAGTCCCGCTACCGCGCGGGTGACCTCACGACGAAGACGACGGCACAGGAACTGAGCGCGCTGCTGCGGGACTTCGCGGCGGAGGCGTGGGGGACGAAGGCGAAGCACATGACCCAGAGGGAGATGCGGGAGGCAGGTCTGGCCCCGCTGGCGGACGGAGTCGCACGGCTCTACGCCGCGGAGTTCGAGCGCGATGTCCCGGAGACGGCCGCCCGCGAGCTGGAGGTCGCGCGGGAGGTGATCACCCGATGGTGACGACACCCATGCTGTGGCTGGCGATCGTGCTGGCCGTGCTGGCACTGGCCGCCCTGCTGGTCGCCTTCCTCATCCCCGCCCGCAGCCGAGGCCGCACCCCCGTCGCGTACCTGTCCCGCCTCACGGCGCTGCCGGCCTACGTCCGCGCCCGGCGGCGGCTGCTGCTGGGCAGCCTCGCCGGCCTGGCGGTGCTGGCGCTCACCGCGGTGTTCGCACTGGCCGGCGTCGCGCGCCCCACGGTGCAGGAGACGATCAGCCCCAAGCGGCATCTGCGCGACGTCATGCTGTGCCTCGACGTCTCCGGGTCGATGATCAGCTACGACGCAGAGATCATCGAGTCCTACATCGAGATGATCGACTCGTTCGACGGCGAGCGGATCGGCATGTCCATCTTCAACGCCACCGGCGTGACCGTGTTCCCGCTGACGGACGACTATGACATGGCCAAGGAGTTCCTGGAGGACGCCCACGCCGGCTTCACGAGCTACGGGACGGAGGGGCTCGACTTCATCGCGCCCACCCAGCCGCCGGTCGTGACCGGGTCGTCGCTCATCGGGGACGGCCTCGTCAACTGCGTCGAGTCCTTCGACCGGCTGGACGAGGAGGAGCGGTCGCGCTCGATCATCCTCGCGACGGACAACGAACTGGCCGGCGAACCCCTCTTCACGATGCCGGAGGCGGCGGACCACGCGGTGGAGCGCGGGGTGCGCGTGTACGCGCTGGCGCCGTCCCGGTACTACTTCCCCGCCCCGCTCGAGGAGCTGGAGGCGGCGGCGGAGACGACGGAGGGCGAGTTCCACTCGATGTCCGACGGGCGTGCGGTCGACCGCATCGTCACGTCCGTGCAGGCGACGGAGGCCGCCCTGACCGACGGTCGACTGGTCACGCTCTTCCACGACCGCCCCGTCCTGCCGCTGGCCGGCACGGGCATCGGCGTGCTGGCCCTGCTCGTCCTGGTCTGGAGGCTGCGCCTGTGAACGATCTGGTCTTCAACCCGCTGCTGCCGTGGGCGGTCCTCATCCCCGTGACGGTCCTCGTGGTCGCCGGCTGCCTCACGCTGGCCGTCCTCACGGCGGAGCGCCGCATCCACTGGCTGGTCCGCGCGGCCGCCGTCGTGGTCCTCGCGCTCGCCTTCACCCGGCCCGGCACGCCCGTCACCGCCGTCACGGAGCGGAACGAGGCGGCGCTGGACGTCTTCGTCGTCGTCGATGTGACGGCGTCGATGGCCGCCGAGGACTGGAACGGCGACGAGCCCCGGCTCCAGGGCGTCTCCGAGGATGTCACCCGCCTCGTCGAGCAGGCGCCGGACGCCCGCTTCTCCCTCATCACCTTCGCCGCCTCCAGCCAGACGGTGCTGCCGCTGACCACGGACGACTCCGCGATGCGGTCCGCACTGGACGTGCTGAGCCCGGAGGTCACCCTGTACTCGTCCGGCAGCTCGGTCACCTCCGCCCGCGAGCACCTGGTCGAGCGGCTGGAGAAGTCCCAGGAATCCCGCCCGGACAGCGCGCGCCTCGTGTTCTACGTGGGCGACGGCGAGCAGACCAGCGGTGAGGAGCCGGAGTCGATGGCGGAGGTCGGGGACCTCATCGACGGCGGCGCGGTCTGGGGCTACGGCACCGAGTCCGGCGGTCGGATGCAGGAAACGTACGGCTACTGGTCCGACCGGGAGACGGAGTACATCCAGGACCCGGACACCCGCCAGGACGCGATCTCGTCGATCGACGAGGGCAACCTCCAGCAGATCGCGGACGACATGGGCGTCGAGTACGTCCACCGCACCGCGGGCACGCCGGCGGACTACGACTTCCCGGACGTCGACCGGATCGTCCAGGAGAAGGACGAGACGACCCAGGCGGTGTCCGAGTTCACGTGGGTCCTCTTCATCCCCGTCGTCGTGTGGCTGGCGGTCGAGGGCGTCCTGGCCGCCCGCCGCATCCGCGGCCTGGGATTCCTCAGCACCACCGGGAGGGGCGCATGAGCACGGACACGACGGCTCCCGCAGACACCGCGGTGCCCGCGGACACCCCCGCCGAGGCCGCCCGCACCCCCCGCAGGTGGTTGCGGCCCCGGTACGTGGCCACCGGGCTCATCGTCCTCCTCCTGCTGCTGGTCGCCGGGTGGACGGGCCTCACCCACTGGCAGCTGGTGAGCTCCTCGAACCGCTTCGACGACGGCGATTACGCGGGCTCCGAGGCGGCCGCGCAGCGCTTCCTCACGATGAGCCCGTTCGAGGACCACAAGGGCCACTTCGCGATCGGCACCGCCCGCGCGGCGGACGGCGACCTCGACACGGCGGAGACGGAGCTCACGACCGCGCTGTCGACCGCTCCCCCGGCGGACGAGTGCGCGGTCCGCATCAACCTCGCCCTCGTCCAGGAGACGCAGGGGAACGACTTCCGCGATGCGGAGGACACGGATGCGGCGAACGAGCGCTACGACGCGGCCACCGCGACACTCGCGGACGCACCCGAGGAGTGCCGCCCCTCCGGTTCCGGCACGGACGAGCGGATGTCACAGCAGGAGGAGCGCGTGGGCGAGTCGCAGGAGCAGATGAACAACCCGCAGGAGCCCGGCGAGGGCGACGAGGGTTCGGATGAGGGCGAGTCGTCCGGCGAGGGCGAGGGACAGGAGTCCGGCGGCGGCGGTCAGTCCGGTGGGTCCTCCGGGGACGACGACGGCCAGGAGCAGGGCGGTTCCGGGGGCGAGGAGTCCCAGTCCGGTCAGTCGGACGAGGAGACGGACGAGCGCCTCGAGGAGCTCGAGGAGCGTCGACGGGAGTCGGAGCAGCGCCATTCGGAGAGCAACGGCGGCGGTTCGGGCTCCGGCGTGCGGGAGCCGGGCTCCAAGCCCTGGTGACCGCCCGCCGCGGTGTGCCACCATGTCCGTATGGTGATACGCGACGCAGCGCGGCTCCGCGCCGAACTCCAGACGTTCCCCCCGTACGTCCCCGGCCGTGCGCCGGAGCAGGTGCCGGGGCTGACGCCCTACCGGCTGTCCTCCAACGAGAACCACCTCGACCCGCTGCCGGCGGTCCTCGAGTCCCTCGCGCAGCCGGGCGAGCTGCCCACGCGCTACCCCGATGACGCGGCGGTCGCGCTGCGGCAGCGGATCGGCGAGGTCTTCGGCGTCTCCCCCGATCGCACGATCGTGACGGCGGGCGCCTCGGAGCTGCTGGTCGCGCTCACCCAGATCACGTCGGACAACCGGACCGAGGCCGTCTACCCCTGGCCGTCGTTCGAGATGTATCCGCAGGTCACCGGTCTGGCCGGGGCGAAGCGCCACGAGGTGCCGCTGCAGGCCGACGGTCGTCACGACCTTGACGCAATGATGAGCGCAGTGACGCCTGCGACGGGCATCGTCTTCCTCTGCTCGCCCAACAACCCCACCGGCCCGGTCCTCACCCACGACGAGCTGATGGGCTTCCTCGACGCGGTCCCTTCCCACGTGCTGGTCGTCCTGGACGAGGCGTACTGGGAGTTCGCGACGGACCCGCAGGCGGCGCGCGGCCTCGAGCTGCTGGACGACCACCCCAATCTGGTGCTGGCCCGCACGTTCTCGAAGGCCCACGGCCTGGCCGGTCTGCGGGTGGGATACGCGATCGCGCACGAGGACGTCATCGCGGGACTCCTCAAGGCCGTCATCCCGTTCGGCGTCACGCAGCCCAGCCAGCGGGCGGCCGCGGTGTCCCTCGATCACCACGACGAGGTCCTCGCGCGGGCGAAGGAGATCGCCGCCGTGCGGGACGATTTCGCGGCGGCCCTGCGCGATCAGGGGTGGACGGTGCCGCAGGCGCAGGGGAACTTCGTCTGGCTGCCGCTGGGAGAGCTGTCCGACGCCTACGAGCTCGCCGCCAGTCAGCAGGCACTGGCCGTGCGCAACCTGGGCGCCGGCGTCCGCATCAGCGTGGGTCCGGACGAGGCCCTCGAGCGGGTGCTCGAGCTCAGCCGCACCTTCCTGGCCGACCACCCACAGCTGCAGGGCGAGGCCCGTCCGTCCAAGCACTGACGGCGCCCCGACACCTGCACCCCGCCCGCACACGCTCGCGGGCCCGACCCACAGGGAGAACCCCCATGTCACCCGCACAGCCCTCCGTCGATCCGTCCGGCGCCGTGCCGGCCGCCCCGTCCGCACCGTCGACCGCCGCATCCAATCCTCTGGGGCCGGCGGACTACAGCGCGACACCCCGCTTCGCCGGTCCCCCGACCTTCGGCCTGCTGCCCCGCCTCGACGAGGTGCGGACCCAGCGACCCGGTGAGGACATCGACGTCAAGATCGTCGGCGTGCCGTTCGATGCGGGTGTGAGCTACCGGCCCGGCGCCCGCTTCGGTCCGGACCACATCCGGATGTCCTCGAAGCTGCTGCGCCCGTACAACCAGGCCGTCGACGTCCACCCGTTCGCGGCACAGCAGGTGGCCGACTGCGGCAACCTGGGCGTCAACCCGTTCGACATCGAGGAGGCGATCCGCACCGTCGAGCAGAACGCGGACGCCCTGCGCGCGGACGGCTCCCGGCTGCTGACACTGGGCGGCGACCACACCCTGGCCCTGCCCAACCTGCGCAGCGTGCACCGCACGCACGGCCCGATCGCCGTCCTGCACTTCGACGCGCACCTCGACACGTGGGACACGTACATGGGGGCGCCGTACACGCACGGCACCCCGTTCCGCCGCGCCAGCGAGGAGGGCCTCCTGGACCTGGAGCGCTGCCTGCACGCGGGGATCCGCGGACCCCTCTACGGCGCCGAGGACCTCGAGGCCGACGGCGTCCTGGGCTTCCAGATCATCCGGTCCGACGACTTCCAGTTCCAGCCGCTGCCGGACATCATCCAGCGGATCCGCCGGCGCCTGGGCGACGCCCCGGTCTACCTGTCAATCGACATCGACGTCCTCGACCCCGCCGCCGCACCCGGCACGGGCACCCCGGAGACCGGCGGGCTCACGAACCGGGAACTGCTCAACGCGGTCCGCGGTCTGGCCGGCCTCAACATCGTCGGCGCGGAGATCGTCGAGGTCGCCCCCGCCTACGACCACGCGGAGATCACCGGCTTGGCCGCCGCGCAGCTGGGCTACGAGATCCTCTCCCTGTGGGCCGGCGACGCCTCCGGCCGCACGCAGATCGCCGGACCCGTCGCGCAGCACCTGGGCACGACCGACCCCGCGGGAGGCACCCGATGACCGCGCCTCACCCCAGCAGCCCCTCGCACCCCAGCAGCCCGTCGAACGGCGGGCTGGCCGTCGTCGCGACCCTGGCGGCCCACGGCGTCGACACCGTTTTCGGCATCCCGGGCACCCACAATCTCGAGTTCTACCGCCACCTGCACGCGTGCGGGATCCGCGCGATCACGCCGCGCCACGAGCAGGGGGCGGGGTACGCGGCGGACGCCTACTTCGTCGTCTCCGGGAAGCCCGGGGTGGTCATCACGACCTCCGGTCCCGGGCTCACGAACGTCATCACGGCGGCCGCGACCGCGTACGCGGAATCCCGCCCCATGCTCATCCTGTCGCCGGGCGTGCCCACCGGCTACGAGCGCGCGGATGTGGGGATGCTCCACGAGACGAAGGACTCCTCGGGCGCGCTCAGCCACCTGCTGGTCGCCGCCCACCGCACCCGCACCGCGGAGGGCGCGGCCCAGGCCGTCGCGGACGCCTTCGCCCTCTTCGGCGGCTCCCGGCCCGGTCCCGTCCACATCGAGGTGCCGCTGGACGTGCTGGAGGGCGGCTGGTCCGGCACGGCCCCCGCCCCGGTGCCCGCCCGTCCGCGTCCCCTGGACTCGGGTGCCCTCGACACCGCCGCCGAGGCCCTGGCCGGCTCCATCCGCCCCCTCATCATCGCGGGCGGCGGGGCCAGGGCCGCGTCCGCACGGATCACGGAGCTCGCCCGACTGCTCGACGCGCCGGTCGCGACGACCGCGAACGGCAAGGGGATCCTCGACGAGACGGATCCGCTGTCCCTGGGAGCGGACGTGCGGTGGCCGGCCGTGCAGCAGGCCTCGCGCGAGGCCGACGTGCTGCTGGTCGTGGGCACGGAGATCGCGGACTCGGACCTGTGGGGCGGCCTCATCGGCGTTCAGGAGGAGGCTGATGACGCGCACGCCCAGACGGTCATCCGCTGCGACATCGACCCGGACCAGCTGCACAAGAACCTGCGGGGGCACGTCCTGCTGCTGGGTGATGCGCACGCCTGCGTCGACGGCTTGCTCTCCCGCCTGGACGCCGCAGACAGCCGTGGCGCCTCGGAGCACGCCACCGGCGCCGCAACCGCTGGGAACACCGGCACCGCGACCGCCCCCTCGACCACGGGCTCCGACACCGTGGACACCGGGACGCCCCGCTCCCCCGGCGCCACCCGCGCGGCGGCGATCCGCGAGGCTGTCGCGCAGGAGTTCGACGGCACCGCGATCGGCGCCCGCGTCACGCGCCTCGTCCAGGAGGCGGCCGGTCCGGACGTCGTGATCGCCGGGGACTCCTCCCGCGTCACGTACGACGGGTCCGTCCACGCGCTCACCGCGCGCACCCCCGACCAACTGCTGTACATGCCGGGCTTCGCGACGCTGGGCTACGGGATCCCCGCCGCGATCGGCGGGCGCCTGGCCGCTCCCGGTCGACCGGTCGCGTGCATCGTGGGAGACGGCGCGGCGATGTTCTCCATCCAGGAGGTCGTCACCGCCGTCGAGCTGGGTCTCCCGATCCCCTTCGTCATCGTCGACAACGGCGGCTACGAGGAGATCGAGCACCAGATGGTCGAACGCGACATCGAGCCGTTCGCCGTCCGCCTCCACCGTCCCGACTTCGCCCTGCTCGCGCAGTCGATGGGGGCGCACGGGGCGACGGTCGACGCCGCCGCCGTCGAGGACCAGTTGCCGGACCTCGTCCGAGCGGCGCTCACCGCGGATCGGCCGACGATCATCCACGTCCGCGACGAGAGTGCCTGACCCACTGCTGCCCTCTGGGATGCCGGTGCCCTGGACCGTCGCATCTCCGGCGCCCGTCACAGCACTTCCTGTGCTGAACCGCCCCGCACCACCCGGTGCCCGACCCCCACCCTGATCGGAGACCCCGTGGACATCGCCGTCGTCCTCCTCTACCTGCTCGCGATGATCGGTTTCGGCGTGTGGGGCATGCGCCGCGCCCGCACCCAGGAGGACTACCTCGTCGCCGGCCGTCGCCTGGGCCCGATGCTCTACACGGGCACGCTCGCGGCGGTCGTCCTGGGCGGCGCCTCGACCGTGGGCGGCGTGGGCCTGGGCTACGAGTTCGGCCTGTCCGGCTTCTGGCTCGTCGCGTGCATCGGCCTGGGCATCCTGGCACTCAGCCTCTTCTTCGCACCCAAGATCCAGCGACTGGAGATCTACACTGTCTCGCAGATGCTGGAGCTGCGCTACGGCCGCGGCTCGCGGACGGTGTCCGGCCTCATCATGTCCGCGTACGGGCTCATGATCGCGACGACCTCGACCGTCGCATACGGCAGCATCTTCCACGCGCTGCTGGGCATCGACCGGGTGCCGGCGATCCTGCTGGGCGGTTCCGTCGTCGTCCTCTACTCCCTGCTGGGCGGCATGTGGTCGATCACGATCACGGACTTCGTCCAGTTCATCATCCAGACGATCGGCATCTTCCTCATCCTCCTGCCCATCGTCCTCACACAGGCCGGGGGCTTCTCCGGCATCAGCGCGGAGCTGGGTCCCGACGCGTTCGACCCCGTCGCGATCGGCGGCTCGACGATCCTCACGTACTTCCTCATCTACACGCTGGGGCTGCTGATCGGCCAGGACATCTGGCAGCGGGTCTTCACCGCCCGCTCCCCCGGCGTCGCCCGATGGGGCGGCGTCTCGGCCGGCCTGTACTGCCTGCTGTACGCCGTCGCCGGCGCCCTCATCGGCACCGCCGCACAGGTGCTGGTCCCCGGCATCGAGGTGAGCGACGACGTCTTCACCGCCGTCGTCGACCACTCGATGGCACCGCTGCTGGCCGGCTTCGTCCTTGCGGCGGCGCTGTCCGCCGTCATGTCGACGGCCTCCGGCGGTCTCATCGCCGGGTCGACCGTGTTCCGTCAGGACGTCGTGGAGAACCTCACCCACCGCCGAGGCCGCCCCGACTCCCAGCAGGCCGCACCCCAGCTGGGCGAGGTCGACGAGTCCCCCGGCCGTCTGCGCGCCTCCCGTCTGTGGCTGGCCGCGTTCGGCGTCGTGAGCATGGGGCTCGCGTGCGTCATGCCCAGCGTCGTCGAGGCGCTCACGGTCGCCTACAACCTCCTGGTCGCGGGTCTGCTCATCCCGATCCTGGGCGGCCTCGTGTTCCGCCGCGGCACGATCGTGGGCGTCCTGGCGGGCATGATCGCGGGCTCCGTCACGACGATCGTCATGATGATCGTCGCCGGCATCTTCGCGGACTCGCCGATCTACATGGGACTGGGGGCCTCGGTCGTCGCCTACCTCGTGGGCTCGCTCGTCTCCCGGCCCACGCCGCAGCCGGTCCTCGAAGCCTGGGACGCACGCCTGCGCCGCTGAGCGGCGAACCTCACTCCGCCGGGGTCGGCTTCCGCAGGGTCACCGCCGCGATGAGTGCGGCGACGACCATGAGTCCCGCCCCGATCGCAGACGTGAGGACCACGCCGGAATCGAAGGCGTGCGTGGCAGAGGTGAGCAGGGCCTCGGCGACGGGGGCCGGCAGCGTGCCGGCGACCTCGACGGCGCCGCCCAGGGTCTCCCCCGCGGTGGTCGCGGCCGCCCCG
Source organism: Brevibacterium senegalense (assembly GCA_020743695.1). GTDB lineage: Bacteria > Actinomycetota > Actinomycetes > Actinomycetales > Brevibacteriaceae > Brevibacterium > Brevibacterium senegalense_A. Next base: position 17,819 of record DYUK01000148.1, read on the forward strand.
GTGACGGAGTCGGGGACCTCGACGCCCGAGCGGTAGGCGGCGGTGAGGATGCTGCCCAGCACGGCGGTGCCCAGCACGGCGCCGGATTCGTAGGCGGTCTCGGAGATCGCCGAGGCCGCACCCGCCTTCTGCGCGGGCACCGCGGAGAGGATGAGGTCGTTCGAGATCGTCTCGGCCGCGCCCACGCCCGCACCCAGGATCGCGAACGCGAGGAGGAGGCCCAGGTCCGAGCCGGCCTGTCCGCTCACCAGCACGAGTCCGTAGCCCACCGCGTTGAGCAGCAGTCCGCCGGTCACGATCGCGACGGGCGGCACGACGCGGACCAGCGGCACGACGGCCAGACCCGCGGCGATCGTGACGACCAGCCCGGGCACCAGCAGGAGGCCCGCCTCCATGGGCGTGCGGCCGCTCACCAGCTGCAGGTGCTGGGACACGAAGAACATGAAGCCCACCAGGGAGAACACACTCAGCAGGTTCGCGAGGATCGCACCGCTGAACGCGGGCACGGTGAAGAGCCGCACGTCCAGCATGGGCACCGGGCGTGCCAACTGACGCCGGACGAACAGGATTCCACTCGTGACGGCGACGGCGAGCGCCAGCAGTTGGACAGCGTCCAGCCCGCTCTGCGCGAAGTCCTTGACCGCCCACACGAACGGGGTCATCGTCGCCATGGCGAGGACGATGCTCACGACGTCGACGGGGCCAGGGTGCGGGTCACGGGACTCCGGGATGAGCCAGAGGCCCAGCACCAGGAGCGGGACGAGGACCGGGACGGCCAGGAGGAAGACGGAGCCCCACCAGAAGTGCTCGAGAAGGAAGCCGCCCACGACCGGACCCAGTGCGGCACCGCCGGAGAAGCCGGCGGCCCAGATGGCGATGGCGGTGCGGCGCTCGGTGGCGTCGGTGAAGATGTTGCGGATGATCGACAGCGTCGCGGGCATGAGCATCGCGCCGAAGAAGCCCAGCCCCGCGCGGGCGGCGACGAGCAGGCCGGCGGTGGGCACGAACGCGGCGATCGCGGACACGATCGCGAAGCCCAGCGAGCCGATGAGCAGGAGGCGGCGGCGCCCCACCGCGTCGCCCAGGCTGCCCATGGGCACCAGCAGCGCGGCCAGGACCAGCGGATACGCGTCGACGATCCACAGCAGCTGGGTGCCGGTGGGTGTGAGCGCCGCGGAGATCCCGGGGATCGCGAAGGACAGCACCGTGTTGTCCACCGCCACCAGGAGCACCGGCAGCATGAGGACGGCCAGCGCCGCCCAACGGCGGGGCGCGCTCAGGCGGGACTGGGTGGTGGGGAGGAAGAGCGTCGTCACGGGAGTGCTCCGGTCGAAGGTGGGATTCTGCACCGTCGACCATACCGTCCAGCCGGTACAGTAAGGGCGTCGAGAAGTGTGAGGATGACCGCAGCGGGCGTGGGGTCTCCGATAGGGTCGCTCCCATGACGACGGCTCGCGAAGGACTGCTGGACGCGTTCGAGGACCTGCTCGTCGACGGCGGCGAGCGCTCGACGACGCTGGACGCCGTCGCCGCACGCGCCCAGGTGTCCAAGGGCGGGCTGCTCTACCACTTCCCCTCGAAGAACGCGCTGGTCGACGGGCTCGTGGAGCGTCTGCAGGAGCGCACGGACCAGGACTCGGCGACGATGCGGGATGCCCCGGAGGGCGCGGCCGCGTACTACGTGACGTCCTCCGCCGAGGTCGACTCCCCGTTCGACCGCACGTTCCTGGCCGTGTTCCGCCTGGCGATGAGCGCGGAGGAGAGCGCGACCCGCGCCATCCAGCGCATCCGCGGGCAGTGGTTGGAGCTCATCCGGGAGGATCTGCACGACGACGACCTCGCGATGGCGGTCCTGCTCATGGGCGACGGGTTGTACTACAACGCGTCACTGGCCTCGGCGGGGCTGTCCGAGGCCCCGGAGACGGAGGCGTCACTGCTGCGCGCGCTCGAGCGGCTGCGGCAACGCGGCGAAGCCCCCGCGGAATGATCCCGCGGGGGCCTCGCCGATCAGCGCTTCTCAGCGCCCGATCACGACTCAGTGCTCGAAAGTGGCTCAGTACTCGATGACGACGCGGCCGTCGATCTTGCCGTGGCGCATCTCGTCGAACACCGCGTTGATGTCCTCGAGCGGACGCTTGGAGAACGTGGGCTTGATCTTGCCCGCCGCGTAGAACTCGAGCGCCTCGACCATGTCCTGTCGCGTGCCCACGATCGACCCGCGGATCGTGAGGCCCTTGAGGACGACGTCGAAGATGGGGGCGGGGAACTCACCCGGGGGCAGACCGTTGAACACGATCGTGCCGCCGCGCCGGGTCATCCCGATCGCCTGGCCGAACGCGTCCTTGTGGACCGCGGTGACGAGCACGCCGTGGGCACCGCCCACGGCCTCCTGGACCGCGCTGGCAGGGTCGCCGTCCATGGCGTTGACGACGACCTCGGCGCCGTGCTTCTTCGCGAGCGCCAGCTTGTCGTCCGCGATGTCCACCGCGACGACGCGCATGCCCATCGCGACCGCGTACTGGACCGCGATGTGGCCCAGCCCGCCGATGCCGGAGATGACGACCCACTGGCCGGGACGCACCTCCGTGCGCTTGAGGCCCTTGTAGACGGTCACGCCGGCGCAGAGGACCGGGGCGATCTCATAGGGGTCGGACCCCTCCGGGATGATCGCGGCGTACGTCGCGTCGACCAGCATGTACTGGCCGAACGAGCCGTCCGTCGAGTAGCCGCCGTTCTGCTGCTGCTCGCAGAGCGTCTCCCAGCCCTGGCGGCAGTGCTCGCACTCGCCGCAGGCCGTCCACAGCCAGGCGTTGCCGACCATCTGGCCGACGCTCACGTTCGTGACGCCCTCGCCCACCTCCTCGACGATGCCCACGCCCTCGTGGCCGGGGACCAGTGGGAGCTTGGGCTTGACGGGCCAGTCGCCCTCGAGCGCGTGGAGGTCCGTGTGGCAGACGCCGGAAGCGATGAGCTTCACCAGCGCCTGACCGGGTCCGGGGGTGGGCTTGTCGTAGTCGCCCACGGTCATCTCGTGGCCGAACTGCTCGACGATCGCTGCCTGCATCGTAGTCATGATGTGTCTCCTTCGGTGGGGCGGCCTCGGCTCTGAGGCACGCTCGTGTGGTGGTGGATCTGTGTGCTGTCGACCCGGTTTCGGGACAGCGCAGGGCCGGGCGGAGGACCGCCCGGCCCTGTCCGACGTGGTTCGAGGTGGGTGATCGGCCGTCGGGAACCGATCCGCGATCAGTGGATCAGAAGAAGCCCAGAGCGTTGTCGCTGTAGCTCACCAGAAGGTTCTTCGTCTGCTGGTAGTGGTCGAGCATCATCTTGTGGTTCTCACGTCCGATGCCCGAGGACTTGTAGCCGCCGAACGCTGCATGCGCCGGGTAGGCGTGGTAGTTGTTCACCCAGACGCGACCGGCCTGGATCTGACGGCCGGCGCGGTAGGCGGTCGTGCCGTTGCGCGACCAGACGCCCGATCCCAGTCCGTAGAGTGTGTCGTTCGCGATCGTCATCGCGTCGTCGAAGTCCGTGAACTGCGTCGTCGCGACGACGGGGCCGAAGATCTCCTCCTGGAAGATCCGCATGTCGTTCTGGCCCTCGAAGACGGTGGGCGTCACGTAGTACCCGCCGGACAGGTCGCCGCCCAGATCCGCGGCCTCGCCGCCGATCAGGACCTTCGCACCCTCCTGCTTGCCGATGTCGATGTACGACATGATCTTCTCGAACTGGTCGTTCGATGCCTGGGCGCCGATCTGGGTGTCCGTGTCCAGGGGGTTGCCCTGCTTCGTCGCCCGCACCCGCTCCAGCGCGTCCGCCATGAAGCCGTCGTACATGCTCGACTGGATGAGCGCGCGCGACGGGCAGGTGCAGACCTCGCCCTGGTTGAGGCTGAACATCGCGTAGCCCTCGAGCGCCTTGTCGTAGAACGCGTCCTTCTCCTGCGCGATGTCCGCGAAGAAGATGTTGGGGCTCTTGCCGCCCAGCTCCAGCGTCACCGGGATGATGTTCTGCGATGCGTACTGCATGATGAGGCGACCCGTCGTCGTCTCACCGGTGAACGCGATCTTGGAGATCCGCTTGTTCGAGGCCAGCGGCTTGCCGGCCTCCGCGCCGAACCCGTTGACGATGTTGACCACGCCGGGCGGGAGGATGTCCGCCAGCAGCTCGATGAGGACGAGGATCGACACCGGTGTCTGCTCCGCCGGCTTGAGGACTACGCAGTTGCCCGCAGCCAGAGCGGGTGCCAGCTTCCAGACCGCCATGAGGATGGGGAAGTTCCACGGGATGATCTGGCCCACGACGCCCAGCGGCTCGTGGAAGTGGTAGGCGACGGTGTCCTCGTCGATCTGGGAGAGGCCGCCCTCCTGGGCCCGGATCGTGCCCGCGAAGTAGCGGAAGTGGTCGACGGCCAGCGGCAGGTCCGCCGCGAGCGGCTCGCGGATCGCCTTGCCGTTGTCCCACGTCTCTGCGACCGCGAGCATCTCGAGGTTCTCCTCGATCCGGTCCGCGATCTTGTTGAGCAGGACCGCGCGCTCGGCGGGGGTGGTCTTGTTCCAGGTGGGCGCGGCCTTGTGGGCGGCGTCCAGGGCGACCTCGATGTCCTCGGCGGTCGAGCGGGCGACCTCGGTGAAGACCTTGCCCGTGACGGGGGTGATGTTCTCGAAGTACTCGCCCTTGACCGGAGGCACCCATTCGCCGCCGATCCAGTTGTCGTACCGCGGCTTGAACTCGACGAGGGCCCCAGAGGTTCCGGGCTGTGCGTAGACGGCCATCGCTGTCTCCTTCTTCTGCACGTCAGTGTGCGTCCGATCGCCCCGGCCGGGTGTGCGGCTGACGGATCCCGATGTCCGACACCGTCCCGCCGGGCTGTGGCTCCAGCCTAGGACGAGCCCCGTTGCACGAACGTTGCGCAGATCACAAATGACGTTGCGGGGCGGGCGGGACGGGCGCAACGGCGTGCGGGCAACCGCACCGGTGACCGGGCAGCCGCAACGGCGGGCGTTGTGGGAGAGCGTCAGCCCGCCGCGTTCTCCGCGTCGATCGCATCGAGGCGGGCGACGGCGGCGGCTCGGCGCACGTCGTCGGCCGGCAGCAGCCGCAGTGCCAGCATCCACGCGTCCTGATCATCCTGGGCGTCCTGCCGGCGCAGGTACGTCCAGAGGAGGTCGTGGTCCGCGAACTGGAGGACCGCCTCACGCAGGGAGGTCGCCAGGGCGGTGCGGATGCCCTCGATCTCCGGCGCGGTCGACGACGGCAGCACGCGCCCGCGACACAGCCGCACGGCCGTCTCGACATCGCCGTCGGTCAGGGCATCGTGGGCGGCCCGCGCGTCCGTGAGCGGCGCGCGTTCCCGGCCCTGTGCCCCCACCAGCCGGTAGGGCCGCGACGCCAGCTCGACGTCGCCTCCCGTGGCCTCGCCCAGCACCCGCCGCAGCCGGTGCATCTCGACCCGCACGGTCGCGGCCTCGGGCGCCTCCTCGTAGGCCATCTCGCCCAGCTGCGGCCCGGTGAGGCCGTCATCGTGCCAGTCGAGGAGGGTGAGGATCTCCGCGTGCCGCAGCCCGATCTGCCGCTCGCGCCCGTCGCGGGTCACCGTGGGCGCACCCGATCCGGTCACCCGCACGACGGGACGCGCGGCGGCGGGTTCCGGTCCGAGGCTGTCGGGGCCCGCGCTCTCAGCGCCAGGACCCGTCGGCCCCACGTCTCCCCCCGCCGAGGCCCCGGTCGCCCGGGCGGTGACCCCGGCCTCGGCGTCGGTTCCGACCGACAGCGGGTGGTGGGCCGGCACAGCATCGTCCGCCGGCGTCAGGTGGCCGCCTGCGGCCGCTGACCGCGGACCGTCGCCGAAAGACACGCCGCTGAAGACGGTGGTCGTGGTGTCCGGGGCCGGGCTCGGCTGGGCGAGCTCGGACTCGATCGCGGCCGCAGCTGCGGTGAGGAGTGGGAGGCTGAGCGGCGAGACGGCCTCGTCGCCGCCGGTGATGTCGAGGACGCCCATGAGAGCGCGGGTGTGCGGGTCGACCAGCGGCACGGCGGTGCAGCTCCACTCGCGGACGACGGGAGAGAAGTGCTCGGCCTGGGCGACGGAGGCCGGCGCCCCGGTCGCGACGACGATCCCCGGCGCCGAGGTCCCCATCGCCGTCTCCGACCAGTCCGCACCCACTGCGAAGCCCATCGATTCGGTGCGCCGCAGCGACTGGTGATCGCCCTCGACCCAGAGCAGGCGGCCCTGCGCGTCGCCGATCGCGACGACCAGGCCCGTGTCCCGCGCCGGCTCGATGAGGAGACGGCGGACGATGGGGAGGGCGCGGGCCAGCGGACCCTCCGCGCGCAGGCGACGGAGCTCGTCCGTGTCGAGGCCCAGCTCCGCGCTGTCGCGGCCGGTGGGCGGCAGGGCGCTGAGAGAGCGCTGCCACGAGTCCGAGACGATGCGGCGGACCGCCTCCAGCGCCGTGTCCTCCTGGGACTGGGAGAGCTTGCTGAACGCGCGCGTGACGACGCGCTGGTACTCGCGGGCGAGAACGCTCTCGCCCGCCGCGCGTGACGTCTGCATGGTGCGGCGGCCTTTCACACGGTCCTCGTCGACCCGTCCCTGCGACCGGATGGAACCGGCCCGTTCCTGCGAAGACTAGTCGACATCCCTGCGGCGTTCCACGGGTGGTTCGGTGGGTGGCCTGTTGGGTGGTCGACGGGTGGGCGGCGGGTGGGCGCGGTCACCGCGCGGGGTCGCGCCTCCGGTCCGCCGCATCGCGCAGTCGCGTGAGCAGCGGGGTCGCACGGTACGGCACCATGTGCCGCATGACGAGGAAGGTGCGCGTGCGCTTGACCCCGGGGATCGCGAGGATCCGTCCGGCGATGCGGTAGAGGTCGTCCGCATCCTGCGCGACCACCTGGATGAGTGTGTCGCCGGGGCCCGTGACGCCCAGGACCTCGAGGACCTCGGGCACCTGGGCCAGGGCCTCGCCCACCTCGTCGAGCCGACGCTGCTTGAGGTTCGCGAGGACGTAGGCGCGCATCGGGTAACCCAGCGCCGCGGGGTCGATGCGGTGGTCGACCGCGTGGAGGGACTCGGCCTCGAGCCGGTTGACCCGCGCGTGTGCGGTGTTCCGCGCGACGGACAGCCGGTGCGCCAGGCCGGCGATCGTCGCGCGCGGGTCCTTCACGAGCTCTAGCAGGAGGCGCGCGTCGAGCGCGTCGGCCAATACTTTCTCGCGTGCCATTCGGACGGGCTCCTCTCTCCACCGCAGCCGTTGCAGCGATGCACCGATTTCATCACTTCGAGCGCATATGCGGTCCGACGAATTGAGCATATCGATCAATCTTTGTGTCTGCACTTGAGCGTTGTGATCTGCAGTGGTTGTGTCTGTCTCACGCGGCGCCATCCTCGCCGCAGTGCGCACGACAGATCCGTCGGCAGCAGCTCCGGGACAGCTCGTCGTCCCTGTCGGCACAACCGCCGACAGCCGCAGTGGCCGGTCCGCCGACCCGGTGCATCATCCCCGCCACCGGGCCGGCCCCACACTCGCGATCCCCTGTGCCCGGGGCTTCACCACCCCGGGCGCGCTCGGGGCTCCACCCTCCCGGATGTCCGGGAGGAGCCGGTCCCACACACCCCAGCCAGACGGAGGCCACCGTGCATGCGCAGTCCGCAGTCCTCGACGAGATCCAGCGCCGCGTGCTCTGGCTGTCGACGTCGATCATCCACCACGCCAACCGCGTCCGCCCCAACGAGTCCGGCCTCAAAGTGGGAGGCCACCAGGCCTCCTGCGCCTCGATCTCGACGATCATGACCGCCCTGTGGTTCACGACCCTCACACGCGACGACCGCGTGAGCGTCAAGCCCCACGCCGGACCCGTCTGGCACGCGATCAACCACCTGCTGGGCGACCTTGACGAAGCGCACCTCACGACCCTGCGCCAGTACGGCGGGCTCCAGTCGTACCCCAGCCGGACGAAGGACCCGGTCCCTGCCGACTACTCGACCGGCTCCGTGGGCATCGGCGCGACCGCTCCCATCTGGGGTGCGGTGGCGCGCCGCTACGTCGACACGGTGCTGCGTCCCGTGGGCGGAGGCCGCCAGTACTCACTCGTGGGTGACGCAGAGCTGGACGAAGGCGCAGTGTGGGAGGCCGTCGTCGACCCGGAGGTCAAACACCTGGGCGAGATCGTGTGGATCATCGACCTCAACCGCCAGTCGCTGGACCGCGTCGTTCCGGACATCGCCGCCGGACGCATCGAGTCCATGTTCGAAGCCGCGGGCTGGCAGGTCATCACCGTGCGGTGGGGGCGCCTGCTCGAGGAGCTGTTCGCCCGACCCGGCGGAGGACACCTGCGCGACCGGATCGTCGCGATGTCGAACCCCGAGTACCAGCGGCTGCTCCGCTGCGATGCGGACGAGCTCCGCGAGCGCCTGCCCGGCACGGGCGACGGCGCGGAAGCGCTGCGCGAGCTCATCGCGGGCCTCGACGACGAGACGCTGCTGGCTGCGATCCGCAATCTGGGCGGGCACGACATCCCCACCCTGCTGGATGCCTTCGCCCGCATCGACGACACACGCCCCACCGCGGTCATCGCGTACACGATCAAGGGGCACGGACTCCCCAGCTCGGGGCATCCGCAGAACCACTCCGCGCTGCTGAGCCAGGAGGAGTACGAGGAGCTGGCGCGTCAACACGGGCAGGACCCGACCGCACCGTGGACACGCTTCGAAGAGGGCACGGAGGCCGGGGATCTCGTCGCACGCGCCGCGGAGCGGCTGCGCAGACCCGAGTTCCCGCGCGCAGCCGAACCTGCGCTCACCCTCGACCTGGGCCGCGCCCACCGCGGGACGTCCTCCACGCAGGCGGCACTGGGCCGCGCACTCATGGACCTGAGCCGCCAGTCGCCGGAGACGGCCCGGCGCGTCGTGACCGTGAGCCCCGACGTGTCGTCGACGACGAACCTGGGCGGCTGGGTCAACAAGGTGGGTGCATGGAGTGCGTCTCAGGCGCCCAACTGGTTCGCGGACGACCGCGAGACGATCCTCCACTGGAACGAGTCCGCCCACGGCCAGCACATGGAGCTGGGGATCGCGGAGACGAACCTCGTGGGACTGCTGGGCGAACTGGGCGCGACGTGGAGCCGGTGGGGCGAACCGCTCTATCCGATCGGCGTCCTGTACGACCCGTTCGTGAACCGCGCGCTGGAACCCTGGACGTTCGGCATGTACGCGGGCGGTCAGTCCATCCTGGTGGGCACGCCTTCGGGCGTGACGCTCGCGCCCGAAGGCGGCGCCCATCAGTCGATCACGACGCCGTCGACCGGGATCGAGGTACCGGGGCTGCTGGCGTACGAGCCCGCTTTCGCGCAGGACCTCGAATGGGTCCTCCTGCACGCGATCTCACGGCTGGGGAGACCGGATGGGTCGTCCTCGTACCTGCGTCTGTCGACTCGGGGCATCGACCAGTCACTGGCGGCGGTGCCCGAGGACCCCGCGGCACGGGCACGCAGGCGAGAGCAGGCAGTGGCCGGCGGGTATCTCCTGCGTGCAGCGGAGGATCCACAGGTCACGCTCGTGGGCATGGGCGCGATGCTGCCGGAGGTCCTGGCCGCCGCCGACCGCCTGGAGCAGCAGGGCACGCCCGTAGATGTCGTCTGCCTCACGAGCCCCGGGCTGGTGTTCCGCGCACTCCAGGCGTCACGCCGGTCCGGAGTCACCGCAGAGAACGGGTGGATCCTCGACCAGGTGTTCCCGGCCTCGCGCGCCCGGCCGATGGTGACGGTGCTGGACGGGCACCCGCACTCACTGTCGTTCCTCGCGACGATCAATCGCGTCGACCACATCGCGCTGGGCGTCAGCGAGTTCGGCCAGTCTGGCGACATCGCGGACGTCCACCGGCACCACGGCATCGATGCGGACGCGATCGTGCGGGCCGCCCTCGACGCCGCACGGCGGTGAGGGAGCCGGCGGTCGTGCGACGGCCGCGGTGGGGCCGGCGGAGCCGGGACCCGCGACGGCCGGCGCCGAGGCGCACGACAGGCCGAGGCCGTGCCCGAGACCGGTGACGCCGGGCCCGTCCGCAGACCCGCCCGGCCCCGGCCTCGGCGGCGGTGTCAGCCGTCGAGGACGTGCGCCCGCATCGCGGAACCGACAGCACGCATGTGGTCCTCGACGGCGACCCGCACCGGGGTGGGCCTGGTGTCCGCGTCCGGTGACCACTGCGCGAGGACCGCGTAGGACAGGGCCGCGGCGGGGCCGATGACGAGGCCGGCGTCGGCGCGGACTCCCGCGTCGTGGCCGGTCTTGTGGCGCAGCAGCACGCCGCCGTCCGGATCGCGGTGCGCCAGCGGGTCGAGATGGAGGCCGCCCGCCACCATCGACGTGTCCGCGCCGGCGGCCAGCAGGTCGAGCACGCGCTCGGAGACGGTCGGCGAGACGGCCTCCCCGGCGTGGAGGAGGGCGAAGAGACGGGCCAGTTCGCGGGCGGTGCCGCACGAGGGCGCCCACGGGTGCTGGGGTCCGCGGTCGTCGCGGATCACGTCGAGGAACGCTGTCTGCACGAGCCCGAGGCCGTCTCCCGCCGTGC
>DYUK01000149.1 GCA_020743695.1 Brevibacterium senegalense
GCCGCAGAGCTGGATGCCGAGCGCATCGACGCGTGAGCCGCCTCAGCTGTAGACGATCGTCCCGATGAGGATGAGCGGCGGGACCGCGGCGAGGCAGACGGCGTAGATCGAGGCCCGGATCCGCGGGCGCGTCGTGTCCGGGTCCAGCGGCCGCGACAGGCGCTCGATCCGGACGTTCGTCAGCTGCACGTCGTGATGACGGGTCGAGCCGTCCTGTCCGTCGGCGACCTTCGTGAGCGCCCGCACGAACGCATCCTCGGAGACCGTGCGGCGCGCGGCGTCGTCGGCCATGATCTCGATCGCCGCGCTCACGGACTCGAGCGCCGTCGACGTGGCCGGCAGGAACGGCAGGGTCCGGTGCCACGAGGCGAACGGCAGGGTCAGCAGGTTGTGCCGCAGATGCAGGTGCTGGCGCTCGTGGGCCAGGACGGCCTCGCGCTCGTCGTCGGTCAGCAGGTGCAGCAGCCCGGTGGAGATGACGGTCGTCCCGGCGCCGCCGGCCACGGAGTAGGCGATCGCGTGGTCCGTGTCGATGACCCGCGTCTCCGGCTGCCCGCCGCGGGAGCTGGACACGAGGGCCAGGGCCTCGCGGTGCCGACTGCGCAGGATCCGGGCCTTCCGCGCCTCCCAGGCCAGGGACGCCAGCAGCACGAGCAGGAGCCCCAGGCCCGCCACCAGCGGCACCCAGTGCCACCAGCGCAGCGCCTGGGCCACGGTCCCGGAGGTGGCGGACAGGAGAGGCGCCAGGGAGAAGGCGACGCAGGCGGAGATGAGGGAGAAGCCTCCGGCCAGTCCCACCGCCTGCCAGACGATGATCGAGGCGACGGGGTCCGCCGTGCGGCGGTGGCGCTGCTGCGAGGCCGCGATGGCGACGGGGACGGGCCATGCGAGCACGGCGGCCAGGACGAGGAGGGCCAGTCCGACGATGGTCATGGCAGCAGAAGGGCGAGTCCGGTCGAGTCCGGGTGGGCGCGATGCAGGTGGGGGCGAGCGGAGCCGGGCAGCCGCGGGGCCGTCCGCACGGGGATCAGCCCACTTCGGTGCGGCGCAGGCGCGAATCCAGGACGCCGCGCAGGAACGCGGTATCGGACAACGAGACGGTGCCCAGGAAGCGGGCGAGCACCGCGCGGCGATCGCCGGCCTGGTCGAGGACCTCGGCCAGCAGATCCGTCACGTGCTCCTCCTTGCTGGAGGCGGCGCTGTAGACGTGGGGCCGCGTGGTGCGGTCGCGCACGACGTAGTCCTTCTTCTCCAGGCGGGTGAGCACGGTGTGGACGGTGGTGAGGGCGAGCCCGCGGTCGGCCAGGAGGTCGCGCAGGGCGGCGGCGGTGAGCCCGTCGCGCTGCGACCACAGGACGTCCATGACGTCGCGCTCGAGCTCTCCCAGGTTGTCCAATGCGTCTCCTTCAACCAGCCGCGCGTGCACGATCGGACCCGGTCGGACGACGGGGAGTGCACGTCAGCTACGAATCTACCACGCGGCCCTGGCCGATGCCTGAGAGCGACGCCCGCCCCTCCGTCCGCATCGTGAGATGAAAGTGGAGACGGAGTGGCCCGTCCTCGGCATGCACCTCCGGGTGTCAGTATTCTACGAGCTGTAGAACGTCCGCCGGAGCGGCGGACCGCATCCCCTCACGCAGGAGGACCCGTGGAATTCGATCCCGTGCTGATCGCCCGCTGGCAGTTCGGCATCACCACCGTCTACCACTTCTGGATGGTGCCCCTCACCCTGGGGCTGGGCCTGCTGGTCGCCGTCCTGCAGACGATGTGGCACCGGACGGGGAACGAGGTGTGGCTGCGCGCCACCAAGTTCTGGGGCAAGCTCTACCTCATCAACTTCATCATGGGCGTGGCCACGGGCCTCGTGCAGGAGTTCCAGTTCGGCATGGCCTGGAGCGAGTACTCGCGGTTCGTGGGCGACGTGTTCGGCGCGCCGCTGGCCATGGAGGCGCTGCTGGCGTTCTTCCTCGAGTCGACCTTCATCGGCCTGTGGATCTTCGGCTGGGGCCGCCTGAGTCGCCGCGTCCACCTGACGGTCCTGTGGTGCGCCGTCATCGGCTCGTGGATCTCCGCCTACTTCATCATCGTCGCGAACTCGTGGATGCAGCACCCGGTGGGCGTCGAGATGATCGACGGTCGTCCGGTCATGACGGACGTGTGGGCGGTTCTCACGAACAACACGGCACTCGCGGCGACGTCGCACACGATCGCCGGCGCCGTCTCCGTAGGTGCGGCGTTCCTGCTGGGCATCGCGTGGCACCATCTGTGGCGCCGCCGCACGGACGGCATCGACACCGTCGACGAGTCCGGCCGCGTCGTCGTGGGCGAGGCGCCGGACGTGCCGGGTCGCGACAGGACGGACTACCTCGTGTGGTGGAGGTCCCTGCGGGTGGGCGCGTGGGTCGCCGTCTTCTCCTTCGCCGCGGTCGCACTCACCGGCGACATCCAGGCCAAGCTCATGTACGAGCAGCAGCCCATGAAGATGGCGTCCGCGGAGGCCGCGTGCCACGACGGCACCCAGTTCTCCGTCCTGACGGTGGGGAACCTCGACTCGAACGACTGCGACGACGTCACCCCCATCATCGAGATCCCCGGGGTGCTGTCGTTCCTGGCGAACGGCGACTTCACGACGGACGTGCCCGGCGTCCAGCCCCTGATCCCGGAGTACCAGGAGGCTTACGGCACGCACATGCCGGACGACCCGATGTACGGGAAGTACGCGGGGGAGGAGATCGACTACCAACCCTCCATGTTCGTGACCTACTGGGGCTTCCGCATCATGATCGGGTTCGGAGCGCTGGCGGCGGCCGCCGCCGTCTTCGCACTCATCGTCACGCGGAAGGGGACGGTGCCGCGTTCGAAGTTCCTCTCGCGCCTGGCGCTGTGGGGCATCGCCGCGCCCTTCATCGCGAACTCCGCGGGCTGGATCTTCACGGAGATGGGCCGGCAGCCGTTCGTCGTCGCGCCCAACCCGGATCCGTCCGGCATCGACGGGGTGTTCCTCTTCACCGCGGCCGCCGTCTCGCCCACGGTGACCCCGGCGATGCTGCTCACGTCACTGGCCGTGTTCGCCCTGCTGTACGGCGTGCTCATGGTGTTCGAGCTCAAGCTCATCATCCAGTACGCGCGCGGCGGCGTCGTCTCCGCGATGCCGGAACTGGCGGAGGACACGTCCGCCAACACCCGCGCGACCGCCACCGGCGACGAGGACGACGTCCTGTCGTTCGCCTACTGACCAACGGATACGGAGACTCAAGGAGACGTCATGGCTGAAGCGCTGCCCGTCATCTGGTTCATCCTCATCGCCGTCCTCTGGCTGGGCTACCTCTTCCTCGAGGGTTTCGACCTGGGGATCGGAATGCTCATGAAGACGTTCGCCCGCGACGAGCGGGAGCGGCGTCTGCTGCTCAACACGATCGGCCCCGTCTGGGACGGGAACGAGGTCTGGCTCATCACCGCCGCCGGCGCGATGTTCGCCGCGTTCCCGCTCTGGTACGCCGGCCTCTTCTCCGCCCTCTACCTCCCGCTCACCGTCGCCCTCGTGGGGCTCATCCTCCGCGCGGTCGCGATCGAGTACCGCGGGAAGCGGGGCACCTCCCAGCGCTGGGTGGACGGCTGGACGTGGTGCCTGGCGATCGGCTCGTTCCTCGCGGCCTTCTGCGTGGGTGCGATGCTGGCGCTCACGACGACCGGTCTGCCGCTGAATGAGAACGGCGACAACGTGGGCGGCGCGTTCTCGTGGATCACGGTCCCCGCGCTGCTGGGCGGGGTGGGCACGGTCTGCTTCTCGCTGCTGCACGGCCTGCTCTTCCTCACGCTCAAGACGGACGGCGACGTGCGTGTCCGCGCGCGCCTGCTGGCGACCCGCTGGGCCCCGGTCCTCCTCCTGCCGCTGCTGGGCTGGGTCGTGTGGGTCCAGGTCCAGTCGTCCGGCGGAGTGCTGGGTTGGTCGCTGGTCGCCGTCGCGCTCATCGCGGCCGTGTACTCGTGGACCCGCATGCGGTCGGGCGGCGAGGTCTCCGCGTTCCTGGGCCAGTCCGTGTTCCTCGTCGCGGGCATGACCGCGATCTTCACGACCGTGTACCCCGTGGTGCTGCCGTCCACGCTGGACCCGGCCCACCACCTCACGGTCCAGTCCGCATCGTCGTCCGGGTACACACTGGGAGTCATGTTCGTCGTCGCCGTCGTCGCGGTCCCGGCCGTCCTGTGCTACCAGATCTGGAGCTACTCCGTCTTCGCGAAGCGCCTGACGACCGACCACATCCCGCCCGCCCACTCCGTGCCCGCCGCCATCCGCGGCCACGCCTCACTGACCGTCTGAGGAGACCCGCCCGCCCATGCGCTCACGGACCGCCCGCACCGCTGACCCGTCCCCGGGCACCGCTCCCGAGGCCCCGGCCCGGTCGCCGCTGCGTCTCGCCCTGGCCTCGCCGGCCGGGAAGGCGGGTCTCTGGGCGGCCTCGGTCGTCGCCGCCGTGCAGGCGGTGGGGCTCGTGCTCGTCGCGGACGCGCTGGCCCGCGGCGTCGTCCGCGCGATGGAGGGGGAGGACCTGCGCGGTCCGCTGGTGACGGGACTCGTGGGCGTGCTGTGCCAGGCGGTGGCCGCGTGGGCGGGCAAGGCCTCGGGGGCGATGAGCTCTGCGGGGGCGAAGACGGGGATGCGCCGGCGCTTCATCGCCCGCGTGTTCGCGGCCGGCGGTCGGGACGTGCGGGGGACGGACGGGTCGCTGGCCCTCCTGGCGACCCGCTCGCTCGATGAGATCGACGACTACTTCACCTCTGTCATCCCGGCCCTGACCGCCGGAGCGGTCGTGCCGCTGGTCGTGGGCGCCCGCATCCTCTGGTCGGACTGGGTGAGCGCGCTCATCATCGTCCTGACCCTGCCGCTCGTGCCGCTCTTCATGATCCTCATCGGCCAGTACACGGAGGAGCGGGTCGAGGACGCCACCCGGGCGCTCGACCGACTGTCCGGACACCTCGTCGAGCTGGCGCGCGGGGTGCCGGTCCTCGTGGGCCTGGGCCGTCTGCGGGCACAGACCGACGCGCTGCGCGAGGTCTCCGAACGGTACCGGGACACGACGATGACGACCCTGCGCGTCGCGTTCCTGTCCGCGCTGGCCCTCGAACTCATCGCGACCCTGTCCGTCGCGGTCGTCGCCGTCTTCGTGGGTGTCCGACTGGTGTACGGGCACATGAGCCTCGAGGACGGGCTGCTGGCGCTCATCCTGGCGCCCGAGGCCTACCTGCCGCTGCGCCGGCTGGGCGCGGCCTTCCACTCGACGGAGAACGGACTGGCCGCCCACGACCGGATCGACGCCGTCATCGGGGCGCCGGTCGCCTCCGCCGTCGTGCGGGCCGGCACCGGCGTGCGGATCCGGAACCTCACGCTGCGGTACGGGACGGACACACCGCCCGTGCTCGCGGACGCCTCCGCCCACCTGGGCGACGGTGGACTCACCGCGGTGACCGGGGCCTCGGGAGCGGGGAAGTCCAGCCTCCTCGAGGTGCTGGCCGGACTCCTGCGCACCGGCGACGGCACGCAGGTGACCGGAATCGTCGAGGCGCCCGGCCCGGCCGCCTACGCACCGCAGAGCCCCCGCACCGTCGCGCGGACGGTGGGCGAGGAGATCGCGCTGCGGCTGCCGGAGGCGCTGCGGGACGCGGACGCGGCGGACCCCGACCGCCGGGCCGCCGTCGAGTTGTGCCTGCGGTTCGCGCAGCTGCACGTCGACCCGGACTTCCCCTGCGCCGCGCTGAGCCCCGGACAGCAGCGGCGCCTGTCGCTGGCGCGCGTGCGGGCCTCCGTGCTGGCCGGTGCCCGCCTCGTCCTCGTCGACGAGCCCACCGCCCACCTGGACGAGACGACCGCCGCCGGTGTGCGCGCGGGGCTGCAGGCGCTGGGCCGCGAGGTGCTCGTCCTCGCGGCGACCCACGACGGGGAGCTGGTCCGGAGCGCGGACCGCGTCGTGCGCGTGGCCGACGGACGGATCGAGGAGCAGGCGACCGGGACCGTGGCGCAGGACAGCCATGCGGCTGCGGACCAGCGGACCCACGCGGCCGCGATGCCCCGAGAGGTGCCAGCTCGCGAGCGACAGCACGAGCACGCGGAGATGAGCACGCCCACTGCGGCCGTCGCACCTACGACGGGCACGCTCGTTCGGCGCCTCGTCCGCGCAGTCAACCCGTTCAGTCGGAAGTTCCTCGTCGCGGTCCTGTTCGGCGTGTTCTCGACGGCCGCCGGTGCCGCACTCACGGGTGTGTCCGCGTGGCTCATCGTCCGCGCCTCCGCGCAGCCGCCCATCATGTACCTGCTCGTCGCGATCGTGGGAGTGCGGTTCTTCGGGCTCTCGCGCGCCGTCTTCGCCTACGCGCAGCGCCTGTGGCTGCACGACGCGGTGCTGGACTCGCTCACACGCCTGCGCACGCGGCTGTGGGACGGGCTGGCCCGCCGCGGCACCGCGGACCGGCGGATCACCCGCGGCGGGGGTGCGCTGCGGTCGCTCATCGCGGACGTCGACGACATCCGCGACCTGGTGCCCCGGGTCGTGCTGCCGCCGGTCATCGCCGTCCTCGTGGGTGCCGCCGCGGTCGTCGCTCTCTTCCTCATCCATCCCGCCGCCGGGTGGACGATGCTCGCCGCACTGCTCGTCGCCCTGCTGCCCGCCTCAGCGCTGGCGCTCGCGGCGGACCGACGGGCCGGGGTCGTCCGGATCGAAGCGCGGGGACGCGTGCTGTCCGGGGTCGAGGCACTGCTGGCCGCTAGGGACGATCTGAGCCCGGACGGTGCCTGGCGCGCCCCGGCGGAGCGTCTGACCGCCGAGGACGAGCGGGCCTCGGCCAGCGAGCGCCGAGCGCTGCGGGCGACGGGCCTGGGCGAGTCCGTCGTCGTGGCCGCGACGACCGCGGCGGCACTCGTGATCCTTGTGCTGCTGGGCCCCGCCGCCGTTGCCGGCGCGCTGTCGGGGGAGATGCTGGCCGTCGCCGTCCTGCTGCCGCTGGGTCTGACGGATGCGCTGCTGGACTCGCTGTCCGCCGTGCAGCAGTGGCCGGCGCTGCGACGGGTGCTGGGCGGCGTCGACGACCTGGATGACCCCCCGGTGGATGCGCGCCGTCCCGGCACGACCGGTCGAACGGCGGACGATGATCGCGCGGACGACGAGCACGCGGACGGAGGGGCCGCGAAGGACACGGCGATCCGCAGCCTGGCCGTCGAGGACCTCACCCTGCGGTGGCCCGGCGCCGCGACGCCCACGGTCGAGGGGCTGAGCACGGACTTCCCGCTGCCCGGGCTCACGCTCGTGACGGGACCCTCGGGGTCCGGGAAGACGACGCTCGTGAGCGCCCTGCTGCGGTTCCTGGACCCGGAGTCCGGGCGGATCCTCCTCAACGGGGAGGACGCGGCGGCGCTGACACCCGAGGGCGTGGCCGGGCGGATCGCCTGGTGCCCGCAGGAGGCGCACGTCTTCGACTCGACGCTGCGGGGGAATCTGCTGATCAGTCGCGACCGCGCGGACGCGCCCACGGACGCGGAGCTGGAGCACGCGCTGGAGCGGGCGGGCCTGGAAGACCTCGTCCGGGACCGGGGGCTGGACGCCCGCGTGGGGGCCTCCGGCTCCTCACTGTCCGGCGGTCAGCGGCAGCGGTTGGCGGTGGCCCGCACTCTGCTGGTGGGAGCCGACGCGGTCATCCTCGACGAGCCCACCGCGCACCTGGACGAGGAGACGGCGCACGCGCTCGTGCGCGATCTGGGGGAGGCACTGGCCGAGGTGGGCACCCTCGTCGTCACGCACGACGAGGGACTCGTCCGTCTGGCGGACCCGGAGGGTGCGGCGACCCGCGTCCGCCTGTGAACGTCAGTCGCGCCCGCGGCCGCCGAACATGATCTCGTCCCAGCTGGGGACGGAGGCGCGGCCGCGCCGGCGCTGGCTCTGTGGCTCCTCGTCCTCCGCCTGGGGTGCGGGTGCGGCCTCGTCCGCTGAGGGCGCCGCGGGCGTGCGGTCCTGGGTCTCCGGGTCGACGAGGTCCGTGGGGCCCGTTGCGAATGGGTCCCGGTCCTCAGCGCCCTCCGACGTCTCGTCCAGACCGGCCGACCAGCCGGCGAGGGCCGGGTCGTCGAGCAGGGACGGATGATCGCTGCCCGGACCGTCCGCGGCCGCGGGCTCCGCTGCGGAAGTCTCTGCGGCCTCGGGCACGGGCGGGGCCTGCGGCGGCTCGACCGGTGCGTCGAACCGGGGGGTGCCGATCGGCTCCGTGTGACGGTCGCGCTGCACGGGGGCGGGAGCGTCCGCGTCCGTCGTCTGCGGAAGTGCGACGATCCGGGAGTCCTGCGCCTCCTCCGGCCGGCTGGGCGCGGTGTGGGCGCCGTCGATCGCGGTGTCGTCCGCATCGCCCACGAGGCGCAGTCCTCCGGCACCGGGTGCAGGGGACTCCTCCACCGCCGGGCGCGGTGCGGGACCCGTGTCGCCGGGAGCAGGTGCGACCCCGCGCCTGCGACGCAGGCTCTCGAGGATCCGCCCCGTCTCCGTCTGGTGGTCGCGGGCCGGGGCGGGCCGTGCGGCGGGCGCCGCCGGCAGCGGGGAGGAGGCGGCGGTGCGGCGGCGCTCCTCGCCGGAGCCGTAGTCGGGGATCGGCCCGGAATCCGTGGGTCCGGTGTCCGACAGCCAGCGCGCCTCGTCGTCCTGTGCGACGACGGAACCGCGGGTGTAGGTCCAGCCGGCGGAGCGGGGGCGTCCGCCCGCGGTGAAGGTCAGCTCGACGTACCAGGTGCCGTCCTGCCGCTTCCACGCGTCCCAGTCCGCCGTCTCCGGATCGACCTCGCGCAGTGCCAGCCGCGTGTCGACCAGCTCCTGCAGCGGGGTGGGCGCGCCGCTGTCGGAGTCCGGATACACGATGACGCGGCTGGCCTGCTGCGCCGTGTGCCGTCGCTCGGAGAGCACGGGGCCCTCGTACCGTCGGATGTGCTCGATGTCCTCACCGGTCGCCTCCGCGACCTCCTCGGCGGACAGCCCCTGGCGGATCATCGCCTGGATGTCGCGGGGACGCAGCGCCTCACCGCGCGGCGTCTCTGCCGCGTGCGCGCTGCGGGCCCGGCGGACGGCACCGATGAGTGCGTCGTCCACCGCCAGTCGATGCTCCGCGCCCGTGGGGTCGACGAGGACGAGAGAATCCTCATCCTCCGTCAGGCCGCGCAGGGTCAGTTGGCTCATCGTGGATTCCTCCTCGCACGTGATGACTGCCCTCGATCGTGTCACGGAGGACGCGTGCGGGTGGGGATGTCCGTCCGCGCGTCGCATGATTCGTTCGCGGACTGAGACCGCTGCGACCGGGTGCGGGACCGCACGGGCGGGGCGGGGTCGACCCGATACGCTGGGGTGCGTGACTCACTCAGACCTTGCACCATTCGACGCAGTCGTCCTCATGTCCTTCGGCGGACCGGAGAAGGACGAGGACGTGCTGCCCTTCCTCAAGAACGTGACGACCGGTCGGGGGATCCCCGACGAGCGGCTCGTCGAGGTGGGCGAGCACTACTACGGCTTCGGCGGGAAGTCGCCCATCAACGATCAGAACCGCGCACTGCTGGCGGCGCTGACGGACGAGCTGGCCGCCCGCGGCCACGACGTGCCGCTGGTGTGGGGCAACCGCAACTGGGACCCCTTCCTCACGGACGTCGCGCGGGAGCTGGCGCAGGGGTCCGGGACTGCGCGCCTCCTGGCGATCGACACGTCCGCGTACTCGAGCTACTCGTCGTGCCGGCAGTACCGGGAGGACTTCGCGCTCACGGCGCAGACGCTCGCGGAGGAGGGACTGCGGGTCGAGTTCGACAAGATCCGGCAGTACTACAACCACCCCGGTTTCGCCGGTGCGGAGCTCGACTGCGTCCGCGAGGGGCTGGACCGGCTGGCGGAGCAGACCGGCGGTCTGGATCCCGCACGGCACCGGATCCTCTACGTCACGCACTCGATCCCCGCCGTCATGGAGTCCGCCTCCCAGGTGCGGACCATCGGCTACGAGGCGCAGCACCGCCAGCTCATCGACTGGTTGAGCGACCAGTTGGGCGAGCGGCACTCCCTGCCGTCGGAGCTCGTGTTCTGCTCCCGGTCCGGTGCCCCGCACGTCCCGTGGTCGGAGCCGGACGTCAACGATCGGATGGAGGAGCTCGCCCAGGAGGGTGTCACCGGTGTGGTGCTGGTCCCGATCGGGTTCGTCTCCGACCACATGGAGGTCAAGTTCGACCTCGACACCGAGGCCGCGGAGACCGCCGGGCGGCTGGGCCTCGACTTCGTGCGCGCCGGGACCGTGGGCACACGGTCCGCTTTCGTCGCGGGGCTCGTCGATCTGCTGGAGGAGCGCGCCGCCCAGGTGCGCGGCGAAGCGGTCGAGGCGCCGGCGGTCACGCGGGAGGGCGCGCTGGTCCCCACCAGCGGCGCCTGTGCGATCGACTGCTGCCGGGGAGTGCTCGAGCGGGCGACCCAGCCCGACTGGTCGGCCTGACCGCGGCATCCGGGCGGTGCTCGCCGCCCGGATGGAACAGGGCCGGATGTCGCGGGTCAGGTCTGCGGGTCCGGGATGATCGGCAGCGTGCCGGTCTCCGCGGCCAGCACCGCCTCCATCTGCGTCGTGTCGACGTCGCTGCGGGACGCGACGTCGATGAGCGTCTCGAGCTGCTGCAGCAGCACATCCACCAGGTGCTCGTCCTCGTCGGCGCGTGCCTCTGCGAGCTTCTGCCGCAGCTCCGCGATCCTCTCGTCCAGGGCCGTCTCGAATCCCCTCACGCGTCCTCCTCGTCGTGCTGCTCCGGCGGGCTCTGCGGTCCTCGCGAGCCCGGTCCGATCATGTGCGTCTCATCTCCGATGGTGCCCTCACGACCTGGCAGTTCCTGGGGAAGACATGGACCGTGAGGGAATCCGACGTGAATCACACAAGATACCTGCGAGACGGTCTTGCGCGAAGGGGGTCGTCCATGCAGAATGCAGGGGACACAGCGGCGGAGGCTCCTCAGCACCCCGCGCAGCCCCCAGTTCCCGGAGAGTGATCACGCCTGATGGCAACCGACTACGATGCGCCCAAGAAGCAGGATGAGGAAGTCAGCAGCGACTCGATCGAAGAGCTGAAGGCGCAGCGCAACCAGCAGATGGCCAGCCGCGTGGATGTGGACGAGGACGAGGCCGTCGCAGCGGAGGGATTCGAGCTCCCGGGAGCCGATCTGTCGAACGAGGAGCTGTCCGTCCGCGTGCTCCCCAAGCAGAACGACGAATTCACCTGCATGGAGTGCTTCCTGGTCCGCCACCGCTCGCAGCTGGCGGACGCGGACGCGATGATCTGCACCGACTGCATGGGCTGAACCGCCGCTCCGGGCTTCATCCGGAACTGGAGGAGGGGAGGGACCGCACGGTCCCTCCCCTCCTTTTGTCTGTGCGCGCACGTCTCTGTGCGCGCACGTCTCTGTGCGCGCAGGTTCTCTCTGTGCGCACGACCCGATCGGGTGACGCGCGTCAGTCGCGGGCAGGGTCCAGGGCCGCCGCCAGCTCGTCCGCGCGGCGCGTCGAGACGAGCCAGTAGGGGGTGGGGTCCGCAGGGTCGTCGATCTCGACGCGGACGACGGTCTTCGCCCACGGTCGGAGGATGAGGAACGCGCGGGCGTCCAGCAGACGGCCGCGCTGGGCGAAGGACTCCTCCTCGTCGTGCGCGGTGGCACCCGTGATGTGCGCGCGCTCGATGTGTGCGCGCCCTGCCGCGAACAGGTCGTCCGTCACTGTGATGCGGGTCGACAGTGAGAGCATCCAGAAGACGACCGCCGCTCCCACGACGAGCGGGGTGAGAGCGGCGCCCACAGGGGTGAGCGGCAGGGCGAGCAGGGAGGTCATCGCAGAGAGTGACAGGGCGATGATCCACCAGCCCGCACTGGGGGTGACGCGCTCGCGGAACACGACGGACGACGAGGTGGGGGAGACGGGGGCCATGCGCCCATCCTCCCACAGCGCCCGCGCGCGGGACCCGCTGTGTAGAGTGGCGCCGTGACCCAGCAGAGTGCAGATGACAGGCGACCGCTGATCCGCGTCCAGGTGCTTCGGCCCGACGCGACGACCCCCTCCTACGCGCACCCCGGTGACGCGGGAGCGGACCTGTGCGCGGCGGACGATCTGGAGCTCGCGCCCTTCGAGCGCGCACTGGTGCCCACCGGCCTGGCGATCGCACTGCCGGAGGGTCACGTGGGCCTCATCCACCCGCGCTCCGGACTGTCGTCGAAGCACGGGATCACCGTCGTGAACGCCCCCGGCACGATCGACGCCGGATACCGGGGCGAGATCCGCGTCCCCCTCATCAACCTGGACCCGGATTCCTCCTACGCGATCCGGCGCGGCGACCGCATCGCCCAGCTGGTCGTCCAGCAGGTCGAGCATGCGCGGTTCGTGACCGTCGACGCGCTGGACGACGAGCGCCTGGACGCCACGGCCCGGGGTGCCGGCGGCTTCGGGTCGACCGGCGGCTTCGCGCCCGCACCCTGACCGCCGCTGCCTGTCCGCGCCCGCCCGGCCGCCGCGAACGGGGACGGCACTAGACTCGTGAGGGCACAGCCCGAAGGAAGGATCCATGGGACTTTTCGACCGTTTCAAGAAGGACCGCTCCGCACCGGACGCGGACGAGGCGCGGGACGTCGACGCGCAGGACGTCGAGGACCCGTCGGAGGAGGTCGAGTCGCAGACCGACGCTGACGACGATCCGGACATCGATCCCAAGGAGGCGCCGCGGGATCGCAGTGAGAAGGGCCCGTTCGACGCGGACGAGGAGGTGCCGGAGGCGCACCGACTGGAGCTGGGACCGCTGGCGGTCCCCGTCCTCGACGGCATGCAGATCCGGCTGGAGACGGAGAAGGACTCCGACCGCATCCTGGGCGTCTCGATGGTCCACGGGGGCGGGGCGATGCAGCTGCAGGTGTTCGCGGCCCCGCGCGGCGAGGGGATCTGGAAGTCCGTCCGCCGGGAGATCGCCGACGGCGTGCGCAAGCGCAAGGGCAAAGCGGATGAGCTGTACACGGACCTGGGCAACGAGCTCGTCTCACAGGTTCCGGTCCGCACGAAGGACGGGCGCACCGGGGTGCGCGTCACCCGCTTCGCCGGGATCGACGGACCGCGCTGGTTCCTGCGCGCGGTCTTCTCCGGCACCGCGGTGACGGACAAGGAGACGCGCAGCGCGCTCGTGAGCCTGCTGCGCGGCGCAGTGGTGGATCGTGGCACGGAGGCCCGCCCGCCGCGCGAGCTGCTGCCGCTCGTCGCCCCCAACCTCACGACGCCCGAACCCGGCAAGCCCGCGGAGCAGGTCTCCTCCGGCGCGCCGAAGCCGGCGTCGGACGACGACATCGATCCCTTCGAACGCGGACCGGAGATCGCCGAGGTCCGCTGACCTCCGATCCCCGCCGCACCCACACGCGCACTCGTGTCCGATTCCGCTCCGGTCACCCTCTCGATCCTGCGTCCCGCGGCGGGCGGTGAGTCGATCGCCCATCACGACGGGCGGACGGTGTTCGTCACCGGTGCGATCCCGGGGGAGACGGTCGACGCCGTCCTCACCGGTGCGTCGAACCGGGTGCTGCGCGCCACCGTCACCGCTGTCCGCGAGGCCTCGCCGCACCGCGTCCCCGACCGTCGCGAGGCGATGGGCGTGCCCGGTGCCGGCGGCATCGAGTTCGCCCACGTCGCGCTGGCGCACTCCCGCACCCTCAAGGAGGAGGCCGCGGCGGACCAGTTGCGCCGGATCGGCGGGATCGACCCCGCCGCGGTGGGTTTCGCTCTGCACCCGGCGCCCTCCGAGGACCTCGCCGCCGGGGTGGACGACACCACCGCCGAGGCCGGCACCCGCTGGCGCACCCGCGTCCAGTCCGCGGTCGCCCCGGACGGGCGGCCGGGCATGCTGGCGGCCGGCTCCCATCGCGTCGTCCCCGTCGAGGGCGACGCCCTGCCTCTGGCGGTTCCGGAGCTCGATGCGCTGCGCCTGACCCGTCGCCGCTTCCCGGGCGTCACGCGGATCGAGCTGGCCGCGGGCACCGACTCCGGTGCGATCGTGCTGCGGGGACCCGATGCCGCGGCGGCCGCACGGGACCTCGTGCCCGTCGTGCAGCAGGTGCCGGGGGACTGGAGTGTCCTGAGCGCCGCGACGCCGCCCGCCCCGCAGGCGCGATCCGCGGCGCAGCGGACAGGCGGCCGCCGGGCGCGCGGACGCGGCGGTCGCAACCGCGGCGGGGGTGCGGCTGTGCCGCTGACCCTCCACGCCGGGAGCGGTTCCGTGACGGAGACCGTCCCCGGCCTCGGGCGCAGTCTGCGGGTCCGCGGTGCCGGCTTCTGGCAGGTGCACCGGGATGCGGCCGCGCTCCTCACGCGCGCGGTGCGGTCCGCGGTGGGGGAACCGGGTGACGGGCTGGTGCTCGACCTCTACAGCGGTGCCGGGCTCCTGGGCATCGCACTTGCGGAGGACGGCCACCGCGTCCTGGGCATCGAGGGGTCGGCGGAGGCGGTCGAGGACGCGCGCGCCAACGCGCACGGCCTCGATGCGCGGTTCACTGCGGGACGGGTCGAGACGGCGGCCCTCGTGGCGGACGCCCGTGTCGCAGTGCTGGACCCGCCGCGGGCCGGCGCCGGTGCGGCGGTCGTGGACGCCCTGACGGCCTCGGCGGTCGAGCGGATCGTGCACGTCGCGTGCGACGGGGCCACGCTGGCGCGCGACCTGCGGCGGCTGACGGACGGCGGGTTCCGGATCGACTCCGTCGTCGCGCACGACCTCTTCCCGCTCACGGGGCACCTCGAGTTCGTCGCGGTGCTGAGCCGCTGACGCCCGGGTGCGCGGCGCGCGGGTGGGGCCGAATGGCCGCGTGGGCTGGGACACGATAGAATGTATCTTGACATCAAGATACTTTACGGAACATCCGGCTTGCCTAATTCGGCCAGCGGGGTTCCCGCCGAGTGTCGCGAGCTGCTGAAGAGGAGAAACACGTTGAGCAACGTCGACAGTTTCAAGTCCAAGAGCACGCTTGAGGTCAACGGCAAGGACTACGAGATCTTCCGCCTCGATGCGGTGGAGGGCTCGAAGAAGCTCCCGTTCAGCCTCAAGGTGCTCCTCGAGAATCTCCTGCGGACGGAGGACGGCGCGAACATCACGGCCGACCACATCCGCACCCTGGGCTCGTGGGATGCGTCGGCTGACCCCAGCCACGAGATCCAGTTCACCCCGGCACGCGTCGTCATGCAGGACTTCACCGGTGTGCCCTGCATCGTGGACCTCGCGACGATGCGCGAAGCGGTCAAGGAGCTGGGCGGCGACCCGGACAAGGTGAACCCGCTGGCGCCGGCGGAGCTGGTCATCGACCACTCCGTGCAGATCGACTCGTTCGGCAACGCGAACGCGATCGAGCGCAACATGGACATCGAGTACCAGCGCAACGGCGAGCGCTACCAGTTCCTGCGCTGGGGCCAGACCGCGTTCGACGACTTCAAGGTCGTCCCCCCGGGCATGGGCATCGTCCACCAGGTCAACATCGAGTACCTGGCGCGCGTCGTCATGCCGCGCGAGGTCGACGGCGTGCTGCGCGCCTACCCGGACACCCTCGTGGGCACCGACTCGCACACGACGATGGTGAACGGCCTGGGCGTCCTGGGCTGGGGCGTGGGCGGCATCGAGGCGGAGGCCGCGATGCTGGGCCAGCCGGTCTCCATGCTCATCCCGCGCGTCGTGGGCTTCAAGCTCACCGGCGAGATCCCGTCCGGCGTCACCGCGACGGACGTCGTCCTCACGATCACGGACATGCTCCGTCAGCACGGCGTCGTGGGCAAGTTCGTCGAGTTCTACGGCAAGGGCGTCTCCGCTGTGCCGCTGGCCAACCGTGCGACGATCGGCAACATGAGCCCCGAGTTCGGCTCGACCGCCGCGATGTTCCCCATCGACTCGGTCACGATCGACTACCTGAAGCTCACGGGCCGCTCGGAGGAGCAGATCGCCCTCGTCGAGGCGTACGCCAAGGAGCAGGGCCTCTGGCACGATCCGGACGTCGAGGTCGAGTACTCCGAGTACCTCGAGCTGGACCTGTCGACGGTCGTCCCGTCGATCTCCGGTCCCAAGCGTCCGCAGGACCGCATCGAGCTCTCCGACGCGAAGTCGCAGTTCCAGAAGGACATCCACAACTACTCGCAGCCCGGCGAGGAGGCGAAGTCCGCTCCGGTCTCGATGCCCGACGGCCGCGAGTTCGAGCTGGCCAACGGTGCGGTCGCGATCGCGTCGATCACGTCCTGCACCAACACCTCGAACCCGTCCGTCATGATGGCGGCCGGTCTCGTGGCGCGCAAGGCGCGTGAGAAGGGTCTGCAGACCAAGCCGTGGGTCAAGACGTCGATCGCACCCGGCTCCAAGGTCGTGACGGAGTACTACGAGAAGGCCGGACTCATCCCGGACCTCGAGGCGCTCAACTTCTACATCGTCGGCTACGGCTGCACGACCTGCATCGGCAACTCGGGCCCGCTCGAGGACGAGATCTCGCAGTCCATCCAGGACAACGACCTCTCCGTGTCCGCCGTGCTGTCCGGCAACCGCAACTTCGAGGGCCGCATCAGCCCGGACGTGAAGATGAACTACCTCGCGTCCCCGCCGCTCGTCATCGCGTACGCCCTGGCCGGCACGATGGACTTCGACTTCGAGTCGCAGCCGCTGGGCAAGGGCTCGGACGGCGAGGACATCTACCTCAAGGACATCTGGCCCTCCCCGGAGGAGGTCGAGTCGCTCATCGAGTCGTCGATCAACACGGACATGTTCACGTCCGAGTACGGATCGATCTTCGACGGCGACGCCCGCTGGCAGGAGCTGGACACCCCGTCCGGCAACGTCTTCGAGTGGGACGAGCAGTCGACCTACGTGCGCCGTCCTCCGTACTTCGAGGGCATGACGCTCGAGACCACCCCGGTCGCGGACGTCTCCGGTGCGCGCGTGCTGGCGAAGCTGGGCGATTCGGTCACGACCGACCACATCTCCCCGGCCGGCTCGTTCAAGGCGGACACCCCCGCGGGCCGTTACCTCGTGGAGAACGGCGTCGAGCGCAAGGACTTCAACTCCTACGGCTCGCGTCGCGGCAACCACGAGGTCATGATCCGCGGCACGTTCGCGAACATCCGCCTGCAGAACCAGCTGCTGGACGGCGTGCAGGGCGGCTTCACCCGCGACTTCACGCAGGATGGCGGTCCGCAGACCACGATCTACGACGCGTCGGTCAACTACCAGGCCGCGGGCATTCCGCTGGTGGTCCTGGGCGGCAAGGAGTACGGCTCCGGCTCGTCCCGTGACTGGGCGGCCAAGGGCACGAAGCTCCTGGGCGTCTCCGCCGTCATCGCGGAGAGCTTCGAGCGCATCCACCGATCGAACCTCATCGGCATGGGTGTGCTGCCGATGCAGTTCCCCGCCGGCGAGAACGCGGAGTCCCTGGGCCTGGACGGCACGGAGACCTTCGACATCGCGGGTGTCACGGCGCTCAACGAGGGCACGACCCCGTCGACGCTGCACGTGACGGCGACGAAGGAGGACGGCTCGACGGTCGAGTTCGACGCGGTGCTCCGCATCGACACGCCGGGTGAGGCGGACTACTACCGCAACGGCGGCATCCTGCAGTACGTGTTGCGCCAGCTGGCGACCGCCTGAGCGGACGCACGCGGC
>DYUK01000150.1 GCA_020743695.1 Brevibacterium senegalense
AGGTCGACCTGGGCGGGTACTACAACCCGTCGGAGGAGAAGGCGGACGCCGTCATGCGTCCGTCGCAGAAGCTCAACGAGATCATCGCGACGCTGGGCTGAGGCTCGGGCCGGTGAGGCCGGGCCGGTGACCGCAGTCGCGTGAGGCGGCGGCGGGTCCTTCGGTCTGCGGGGGTGCACGTGCGCGTGCACCCCCGCAGCCGTGTCAGCAGTGGGGCGCCCGTGCGGTGCAGCGCGGTGCAGACGGGGTTGTGAGATCCATGGGGCGCGCGCCTCTTCCGCTGTACTCTTGCCGTATGACGACGAACCCCGATCCGCACAACGCACCGAGCCCTTCCCCTGCTGGCGGCACGGAATCCGGGAACCTGAGCGACAGCCTTCCGCCCGAGCTCCTGGAGGACGGTGGCGATCAGCCCACGCAGCAGTCCCCCGCGCCTGCGCCGGGGCCCGCCCCCAGTGCTCCGGTCGAGCAGCAGCGCCACACGCAGGACATCCCCGCGACGGAGACCAAGGGCGGCCTGTCCGGTGGCGTCTGGGTGTCACTGATCCTGGGCGCGGTCATCACGATCCTGCTCCTGGTCTTCATCATCCAGAACAACTCGACCGCGCAGTTCCAGTACTTCGGCTGGGAGTTCCAGCTGCCCCTGGGCGTGGCCATGCTCCTGGCGGCGATCGCCGGTGTCCTGGTGGCGGGGATCATCGGCAGCGTGCGCATCTTCATCCTGAGCCGCCGACTCAAGAAGGTGCAGAAGGCGATCGGCGGCTGACACCCACCGCACGTTCGCTCATCTGCGCAAACGACGACTTGTGAGCGGTCATGACTTCAGGGGATTCTCTGAGTCATGGCCGCTCTCATCGCTTTCTCCCTCAGCCTGCTCGCCGGGCTCGCGACGGGCGTGGGTGGCGTGCTGGGTGTGCTGGGCGGCGGGATGTCGCGCCGGTTCCTCGCGGGAGCGCTGGGGTTCTCCGCCGGGGTCATGGCCTGCGTGTCCATCCTGGAGCTCCTCCCCCAGTCGGCCGCCGACCTGAGCGCCGAGGGCGCGTCCCCGTGGTGGGCGCTCCTCGCGGCCGTGCTGGGCGGTCTGGCTGTGTTCCTCTTCTCCGCCGCAGCGCGCTTCCGCACGCGGAGGGAGCTGCCGGCGCCGGGTGAGGACCGCCAGCGGGCCGCACTCCTGCGGACCGGCCTCGTCACCGCCATCGCGATCACGGCGCACAATTTCCCCGAAGGCTTCGCCACCTTCCTGACCGCGCTCCACGACCCGGCCGTGGCGCTCCCGGTCGTCGCTGCGATCGCACTGCACAACATCCCCGAGGGGATCGCCGTCGCCGTCCCCATCCACCACGCCACGGGACAGCGAGGCAAGGCGCTGCTGGCGAGCTTCGCCTCCGGGCTGGCGGAACCGGCGGGGGCGGTCATCGGGTGGCTGCTGCTGGCGCCGCTCCTCACCCCCGTGGTCCTGAGCGCCGTGCTGGCCGGAGTCGCCGGCATCATGCTGACGATCTGCGTGACGGAGCTGCTGCCTGCCGCCCGTGTGCAGCGCGAGGGCGGCGTAACGGTCGGGGGCCTCCTCGTGGGCGCCGGGGTCATGGCGCTGAGCCTGTACCTCCTGGGCTGACCCGGCTCACCACACTGACCTGGCTCACCGCACTCCCGTGGGAGCGTCGATGGTCAGACTCGGGTGCCGATGTTCACGTCCGTGTGGTGATGCTCAGACCCGCGTACCGATGCTCAATCCCGGCTTCCGGTGATGGACGGTGAAGTAGCGCAGCCCCTGCGGTCCTGCTTCGAATGCCCGCCACGAGCGCTTCGGCAGCCACACGAGGGAGCCCACCTCCAGGCCCACTGCCTGGGATTCCGTCCTCAGCGTGCCGGAGCCCTCCAGCACGTGAATGAGCACATCGAGATCGGGCCCCACATGCCCCTCGATCGATCCACTGGCCGGAAGCGCGATGACGTTCGCATCCAGGTCCCGGGCGGCCGGGCTCAGCTGCCACACCGATCCCCTCGCCTGCCCGTCGAGCTCGCCCAGCAGCTCGTCCACGTGGCCGACGGTGCGCGGCAGCAGTGCTCGTGCCGTCCGGTCGACGCGCTCACCTGATCCGTCGTGCGCTGGCCCGTCGTGCGCCGATTCCAGACCGTCGTCGCTCATCTCGCACTCCTTCGCGCTCCCGTCCGCTGCTCTCCGTCCACGATGGTCCCACGGCACCGCAGAGCAGCCGCTGCGCTGGATCCTCGCAGCGGGTTCCACATCTGACCGCCCTGAACACGGCTGTTCTGTTGTTACCCTCATCACAGATCAACGGTCGCGGATTCGCCGCGCCTCGATGCTTGGGAGGTCCTCCTTGTCGACTCACACATCGGACGTGCTGGTCATCGGGGCCGGCCTCTCGGGGCTCGTCGCCGCGACCGAGGCCTGCGAGTCCGGCGCCACCGTCACCCTCCTCGACCAGGAGTCCGAGGCGAACCTGGGTGGGCAGGCGTACTGGAGCTTCGGCGGTCTCTTCCTCGTCGATTCGCCGGAGCAGCGCCGCATGGGTATCCGCGACTCGCGGGATCTCGCCGGCCGCGATTGGTGGGGATCCGCGCAGTTCGAGGATCACGACGTGCGACCCCGGCAGTGGGCGGAGGCCTACCTCGATTTCGCCTCCGGCCCCAAGCGGGAATGGCTCCACGGCATGGGCGTGCGCTTCTTCCCCATCGTGGGGTGGGCGGAGCGCGGCGACGGAACCGCGCATGGGCACGGCAACTCCGTCCCCCGCTTCCACATCACGTGGGGCACCGGGCCGGGCGTCCTCGCACCGTTCGTGGCCCGGGCGAAGGAGCACATCCGCGCCGGTCGCCTGCGCGTCCACTTCCGTCACCGGGTCACCGACCTGGTGACGGAGGCGGGCCGGGTCACCGGGGCCTCGGGAACGGTTTTGGTGGATGACCCCGCGGCACGCGGGGTGGCGAGCTCACGCGAGGTCGTGGGCGACTTCGACCTGCGGGCGGGGGCGGTCATCGTGACGAGCGGCGGGATCGGCGGCAACCACGACATGGTGCGGGCGCAGTGGCCGCAGCGGTTGGGCACTCCCCCGGCGCGGATGCTCACGGGCGTGCCGGCGTACGTCGACGGGTCGATGATGCCGATCGCGCAGGCGGCCGGCGCGCACATCCTCAATCCGGACCGGATGTGGCACTACGTCGAGGGGATCGGGAACTGGGACTCGGTGTGGCCGGGCCATGGGATCCGGATCCTGCCCGGGCCGTCGTCACTGTGGATCGACGCGGAGGGTCGGCGGCTGCCCGACCCGGCGTTCCCCGGTTTCGACACGATGAGCACGCTGCGGCATCTGCGGCGAACGGGCCACGACCACTCGTGGTTCGTCCTCACCCAGCGGATCATCGAGAAGGAGTTCGCTCTGTCCGGGTCCGAGCAGAACCCGGACCTGACGGGTAAGTCCGTGCGACAGCTGGCCGGTCGTCTGGGATCCGGTGCGCCTGCACCCATCGAGGCGTTCCTGGAGCACGGCGAGGACTTCGTGCGTGCGGACTCCGTGGCGGAGCTGGTCGCGGGGATGAATGCAGTGGTGGCGCGGGAGTCGGATGAGAGCGGTGCAGACCCCGTGGAGCTGGATCCGCAGCGCGTTGCAGACCTCATCGCTGAGCGCGACGCGCAGGTGGACAATCCGTTCAGCAAGGACCGGCAGATCCAGGCGATCCACGCGGCGCGCGGATACCTGGGCGACAAGATCATGCGGGCGGTCGCGCCACATCGCCTGACGGACCCCGCGGCCGGGCCGCTCATCGCGGTGCGACTGCGGGTGCTCACGCGCAAGACCCTGGGCGGACTGCACACGGATCTGCAGGGACGGGTGCTGAGTTCGGCGGACGGATCGGTGATCGAGGGGCTGTTCGCGGCGGGTGAGGCCGC
>DYUK01000151.1 GCA_020743695.1 Brevibacterium senegalense
CCGCCCTGGTCCGCGTCCGCACCCCCTGCTATCGTCTGTGTCACATGTTCCGGGGACGGTGAGATTCCGTACCGGCGGTGACAGTCCGCGAGCCGCGCCACTCTTCACGGAGGGGCCGGTTGACTCGGTGAAATTCCGAGACCGACAGTGAAAGTCTGGATGGGAGGAGCATCGTGAGCGTGGGTGAACTGCACCGCGTCACGGTTCGCACAGGCGAACCCTGACGTGCATCCCCACGCGGCTCCGTCGGACCGTTCCGACGGATCACCTCCCTCGACTCGGACACCGGTCCGAGGAGAGATGAATGGATCAGTCGCCGCAGACGATCCCCCGCGCATCCGTCGTCGCCGCGATGGATGCCGCCCTCGCAGCCGCCCGCCTGGGCGTCCGGGGAGCGAACCCGCTGGTGGGCGCCGCCATCATCGCCCCGGACGGCACTGCCATCACAGGTCACCACGCGGGCGCCGGCACCGCGCACGCCGAGCCCACCGCCATCCGCGCAGCCCGGTCCGCCGGCATCGACCTGACCGCCTCGACCCTGTGCGTCACGCTCGAGCCCTGCTCGCACCACGGCCGCACGCCCCCGTGCACGGACCTCATCCTGGAGACCGGGATCCCCGAGGTCGTCCTCGCCTCCGCGGATCCCAACCCCGCCGCTGCGGGCGGCGCACAGCGACTGCGCGAGGCCGGTGTCCGCGTCACGACCGGCGTCCGCGAGGCCCAGGCCCGCGCCCTCAACGCGCGCTGGCTCACCGCTGTGGGCGAGCGCCGTCCCTTCGTCACCGTCAAGATCGCGCAGAGTCTGGACGGCCGGATCGCCGCTGCGGACGGCACCTCCCAGTGGATCACCTCAGCGGCCTCCCGTGCTCGCGTCCACACCCTGCGCGCCCGGGCCGACGCCGTCATCGTGGGCACCGGGACCGCCCTGGCGGATGACCCGCGACTCACCGCCCGCCCCGCCGCCGAGGCCGCTGAGACTTCCGAGGCCGAGCTCACCCAGCCCGTCCCCGTCGTCGTCGGGATGCGGGGCCTCGACCCTGCCTCGCACCTGGCGCAGGATCCGCGCACGATCCATCTGCGCACGCGCGATCCCCGCTCGGCGCTCGAGGATCTCAAGACGCGCGGCCTCGACCACGTCCTCGTCGAGGGCGGCGCGCAGCTGGCCGGTGCGCTGGTGCGCGCGGACCTGGTCGACGAGCTGGAGCTCCACATCGCGCCGCTGCTCCTGGGCGACGGGCTGACCGGTCTCGCAGACCTGGGCATCACGACCCTGGCGGACGGCATCCGCTGGGTGTCGGACCCCGTCGAGCCGCTGTCGGACAGCGCGCCGAATCCGGACACCGTTCTTCGACTCACCCCCGCCCCGACGAAAGGCATCTGATCCATGTTCACAGGAATCATCGAAGAGATGGGCGAGGTCGTCTCGCTCGTGCCGACGGGTGAGGGCTCGGCGGTGCTGACCCTGCGCGCAGGCAGGGTCCTGGACGGGCTGCCGGACGGGGGCTCGCTGGCAGTGAACGGCGTGTGCCTCACCCAGGCGCCCAACGCCGGAGCCACGGCTGCAGCACGAGACACCGTCGCACAGCCGACCCCGGCCTCGGCGACGGGGTCGTCCGTCCCAGCCCCGGCCTCGGGCCTCTTCACCGCCCACGTCATGGGCGAGACCCTCACCCGCACGACGGTGGGCCGGCTGTCCCCCGGCGACCCGGTCAACCTCGAGCGGTGCCCGCGCGCGGGCGACCGATTCGACGGCCACATTGTGCAGGGCCACGTCGACGGCACGGGCACCGTGCTGGCCGTCGTCGACGAGGGCGACTGGGTGCGCGTGCGCATCGGTCTGCCGGCGGACCTCGCCCCGTTCACGGCGGAGAAGGGGTCGGTCGCGCTCGACGGGATCTCGCTCACGATCTCCGCGGTGAGCCCGGCGCACCCCGACGACGATCAGCACTGGGTCGAGGTCAGTCTCATCCCCGTCACCCTGGCCGCCACCCGCATGGGCGTGCTGCGAGAGGGCGATGCCGTCAACATCGAGGTCGACGTCATCGCGAAGTACGCCGCCCGCCTCACCCAGTTCCGGACCGGAGCAGCCGCCGCGTCCACACCCACCACCCCCGCCGCGCCCACCGCGGCCACCTCAGAAGGAGACCCGTCATGATCCGCCTCGACACCATCGACACCGCGCTGGCCGCCCTGCGCGACCGGCGGCCCGTCATCGTCGTCGATGACGAGGACCGCGAGAACGAGGGCGACCTCATCATGCCCGCCACGACGATGACCCCGGAGTGGATGGGGTTCATCATCCGGCACACCTCGGGGGTCGTGTGCGCGCCGATGCCGGCGACTCGGGCGCAGGTGCTGGACCTGCCTCCCATGACGGCCGTGAACGAGGACGCGAAGGGCACCGCCTACACCGTCACCTGCGACGCGGCGACCGGCGTCACGACGGGGATCAGCGCCGCGGACCGCACCGTCACCGTCCACACCCTGGCCGCCCAGTCCCCGGACCCCGCCTCGATCACCCGCCCGGGCCACGTCTTGCCGCTCATCGCCCGCGACGGCGGGGTGCGCGAGCGCCCCGGCCACACGGAGGCGGGCGTCGAGCTGTGCCGCCTGGCCGATCTGGGCGAGGTCGCCGTCATCGCCGAGCTCGTCCACGACCACGGCCCCATGCTGCGCGGCGACGACCTGCGCGTCTTCGCGGACACCCACGGCCTGCCGCTCGTCTCGATCGAGGACCTCATCGCGCACCTGGACGCTGCGGACGCCGTCGCGACGGGGCTCCCGCGGGAGCCCCTGGGCCCCGCGCCCGAGGTCGTCGCCACCCCCGCTGTCACCCTCCCCACCCCGCACGGGGACTTCCGCACCCGCGCGTGGCGCCAACTGGACCCGCAGGGGCGGCCCGGCACCGAGCATCTGACCCTCGAGGCGGGGCTGACCGGGGACCCTGCTGCGGCCTCGTCGGCGGTGGGCACGGGGCAGTCTGCTTCACCGGAGCAGACGCCCGTGGGGACGACCGCGGAGCAGCCAGCGGCGGTTCCCGCGGACGCACCTCTGGTCCGCGTGCACTCCGAGTGCCTGACCGGGGACGCGTTCGGGTCGCACCGCTGCGACTGCGGCGAGCAGCTGGACGAGTCGCTGGACCTCGTCGCGCAGCACGGCGGCGTCGTCGTATACGTGCGCGGGCACGAGGGCCGCGGCATCGGGCTGTGGGAGAAGATCCGGGCGTACGGGCTGCAGGAGCAGGGTGCGGACACGGTCGACGCGAACCTGCAGCTGGGACATCCGGAGGACGCGCGCGACTACCGTGCCGCCGCCGCGATCCTCACCGACATGGGGCTCACCCGCGTGCGCCTGCTGACGAACAACCCCGCGAAGATCAACGCGCTGCGGGCGCACGGCATCGATGTCGTCGACCGCGTCCCGCTCGAGGCGACCGCCCGCCCCCAGAACGCCCACTACCTCGCGACGAAGCGGGCCCGCATGCAGCACCTGCTGGAGGCGAGCGCGCCCGCACCCACCACCGACACCTCCGCTCACGACAGGAAGGCATCCTGATGGCCCACCACGGCGCTCCCACCTCCGTCCTCTCCCCCACGGACACGCAGAATCCGGAGGACTCGCTCAACACCCTCTCCGTCGCGATCGTCGCCTCGTCCTGGCACGACACCGTCATGGACGGGCTCATCGCGGGTGCTCAGCGCGCGACCCGCGACGCGGGCCTCTCCCCCGTCCTGGTCCGGGCGCCCGGCAGCTTCGAGCTGCCCGTCATCGCCGCGGAACTCGCGGACCGCTTCGACGCAGTCGTCGCCCTGGGTGTCGTCATCCGCGGTGGCACTCCCCACTTCGACTACGTGTGCGGCGCCGCGACGGACGGACTCACGCGGGCCTCGCTGGGGTCGCGCACACCCATCGGATTCGGCCTGCTGACCTGCGACACGGACGAGCAGGCGCTCGACCGGGCGGGTCTGGCCGACCGCGGCGACGGTCAGCCGTCCGCTGAGGACAAGGGGTACGAGGCGACCGCGGCCGCGCTGGAGACGGCAGCGACGCTGCGGCGCATCCGTCGGAGCTGAGACGACTCCCCGGTCCGGATCAGGCACAATGGCACCCATGCCCGTCCTGCCGCACCGCTCACCCGCGGACCACTTCGCGCTGACGGCGCGGACCGCTGCGCGGCGCGTCATGCGCAGCTATTCGACATCGTTCTCGCTGGCCACGTCCGCTCTGCCGGGGCGCATCCGCGCGCACATCGAAGCGGTGTACGCGATGGTGCGCGTCGCGGACGAGCTGGTCGACGGCGCCTGGGAGGGCGCGGATCCTGCGGACCTCCACGTGGAGCTGGACCGGTTCGAGACCGTCATCGCCCGCGCGGTGCAGACGGGGTTCTCCACGGACTTCGTCGCCCACGCGTTCGCGCTGACCGCCCGCCGCACGGGCATCGGCCCCGCCCAGTGGGAGCCGTTCTTCGCGTCGATGCGCTCCGACATCCCGGCAGATCCCGTCACCGCCACCGTCCTCTCCCGCGACCAGCTCGTCGCCTACATCCACGGCTCCGCCGAAGTCGTGGGCGAGATGTGCGTCCTCGCTTTCTTCGACGGCGCTCCGCTGCCCGCGGATGCGGAACACCGGCTGCTGCCGGGGGCCCGAGCCCTGGGCTCTGCGTTCCAGAAGGTCAACTTCCTGCGCGACATCGCGCACGACTCCGCCCGCCTGAGGCGCGGCTACGTCGTGGCACCGGGGCAGGCGCAGACCGGCTTCACGACCGGGGACCGCGACCGTCTGACCGGCCAGATCTTCGCGGAACTCGCCCGGGCCGCGCCCGCGATCGACCTGCTGCCCACGCGTGTCCGACCTGCCGTGTGGACGGCCTTCGGCGTGTTCGCCGAGCTCACCCACCGCATCGCGGCCACCCCCGCCCACCGGATCGCGCGCACCCGCATCCGTGTGCCGGACCCCGTCAAGGCGGGCCTGGCCGCGCGCGCCGCGGCCGGTCGTCCCCGCACCTCGTGGCCGGGGCTCGACCGAGCAGCTGCGGACCTGGGCGCGACGGACGGCGCACACACCCGGTCCGCCACCACGAGCACGGAGGGTGACTCAGCATGAGTGAGGTCGTCGTCATCGGCGCCGGCATCGCCGGACTCGCGACCGCGGCGCTGGCCGCGCAGGACGGGCACGACGTGACCGTCCTGGAGCGCCGCGACCAGGTGGGCGGACGCGCCGGCACGCACGAGGAGGCCGGTTACCTCTTCGACACGGGTCCGTCCTGGTACCTCATGCCCGAGGTCTTCGACGCCTTCTTCCGCCGCTTCGGCACCAGCGCCGCGCAGGAGCTGGACCTCATCGACCTGCCCGTCTCCTACCGCCTGTTCCCCGGCCACCGCCACGCGGACACGGCCCCCGCCGCAGGATCCGACACCGCGTCAGCAGGCGACAGGGGTCTCCCGTCTGCCGGGCACGCCGACTCGTTCCCCTCTCCCCTCGACATCGTCCCGGACCGCGAGGCCCTCCATACGCTCGCGGAGGCACTGGAGCCCGGCTCGTCGGCCGCCCTCGACGACCACCTCGACAGCGCCTCCCGCCTCTACGACCTGGCCAGCGTGCACGCACTGCGCACCGACTTCGGCCGCGAGCACCGCGGCCCCACCGGACTGGCGGGCCGGGTGCGGAGTCTGGGCGGCCTCGGCAGCGGGGTGCTGGCCGCAGCGGGGCGGGACCCCGGCACCCGGGCAGTCCTGCCCCAGCTGCCGGGCCTCCTGACCGGCAGCCTCCGCGACCACGTCCACGCGCGGTTCCGGCAACCGCTGCTGCGGCAGATCCTCCTGTACCCGTCCGTGTTCCTCGCGACGGACCCGCAGCGGACGCCCGCGCTGTACCACCTCATGAGCCGCATGGACCTCATCGACGGCGTGCAGTATCCGCGCGGCGGGTTCGGCACCCTCATCGACGCGTTCGCGCGGCTGGCCCGCGACGCAGGCGCACGGATCCGCACGGGCGCGGACGTGCTGTCGCTGCGGCCGGGTCCGCGTCGCGGTCGCCGCTGGGACCGCTCCATCGCCGAGGTCGTCGCCCGGACCGCGGACGGCATCCTCACGCTGGAGCCGGACTGGGTCGTGGCCGCGTGCGACCTCCACCACGTGGAGACCCGGCTGCTGCCGCCCGCGCTGGTGAGCGTCCCGGCGCGGGTGTGGGAGAAGCGGGACCCGGGGATGGGCGCGCTCACGATCCTGCTGGGGGTCGAGGGCCGCGTGCCCGGACTGCAGCACCACAATCTGTTCTTCACCGACGACTGGGAGGCGAACTTCGCCTCCGTCTTCGGCGGGCGCGCAGCGGGGCCGCCGGAACCCGCGAGCACGTATGTGTGCGCACCCAGCGTCACGGATGCGGGCGTGGCGCCGGACGGGTGCGAGAACCTCTTCATCCTCGTCCCGTTCCCCGCGAACCCGTCGCTGCGGGCAGGCCAGGCGGAGCTGGAGGCGTACGCGGACCGGGTCATCGACTCCGTGGGAGCACGGGTGGGGGCGCCGGATCTGCGGCAGCGGACGCGGGTGCGGCGCGTGCAGGCGCCCGGGGACTTCGCGCACGAGTTCCACGCGTGGTCCGGGACCGCGCTGGGGCCCGCGCACACGCTGGGCCAGAGCGCGATGTTCCGCGATTCCGTCGTGTCGCCGCGAGTGCCCAACCTGCTGCGGGCCGGCGCGTTCACCGCACCCGGGGTGGGGCTGCCCATGTGCGTCATGAGCGCGGAGAATGCGATCGACGCCCTGCGGTTCCTGGAGGGCGCATGAGTGCGGCGGTGGCTGCGGGGACGGTTGCACTTGTGGCACAGGAGGCACAGCCCCTGGGAGCGTTCACGCCGTTCGCGTACGCCGCGTGCCTGCTGTTCAGCCTCTTCGGGATGCTCATGCTCGACTGGCGGCACCGCCTGTTCTGGTTCGCGGATGCCCGGCGGGCGGCGATCGTCCACGTCGTCGGGGTCGCGGCATTCCTCCTGTGGGATGCGGGCGGGATCGCGCTGGGCGTCTTCTTCCGCGGCGAGACCCCCTATATGACGGGGGTGCTGCTGGCCCCCGAGCTGCCCGTCGAGGAGCTCCTCTTCCTCATCTTCCTCTGCTGGCTCACGATGAACGTGTACACGGGTGCAGTGCGGCTGCTGGAGCGGCGGAGGGAGCGGGCATGACGTACTGGATCCTGAATGCGGTGTTCCTCGTGGCCGCGGTCGCGGTGCTCGTGGCGGCGCTGCGGGCACGCCGCTCTGCGGACACGGGCTCCGGGCCGGGCATGGACTCCGGGCCGGGTGGCACGCGCAGCACACGACGCCTGAACCGGCGGTCGCTGGGCATCACCGCGCTGGTCCTCCTCACCCTCACCGCCGTGTTCGACAACATCATGATCGGGGTGGGGCTCGTGGACTACGGGGCCGCGCAGATCTCCGGCGTGCGCCTGGGCATCATGCCGATCGAGGACTTCGCCTACACCGTGTTCGCCGTCCTCGCGCTGCCGGCGCTGTGGACCCTCCTGCCGCAACGGACGCGGGAACACCATGACGACTGACCAGCCCCGATCCGACGCACCCCTCTCCGCCGGCCGACGGCTCCGGCACCTGTTCTGGACCTCGCGGCCGCTGTCGTGGATCAACACCGCGTACCCGTTCGGAGCGGCCTGGCTGCTGGCCGGTGGCGACCTGGGCCCCACGTTCTGGGCGGGCTGCTTCTTCTTCCTCGTCCCCTACAACCTGGCGATGTACGGGATCAACGACGTCTTCGACTACGAGTCCGACCTGCGCAACCCGCGCAAGGGCGGCGTCGAGGGCGACGTCCTGGACCGCCGCGTCCACCGCACCGTCATCCTCGCTGCCATCGTCGCGTGCCTGCCGTTCGTCGTGTGGCTGGCGGTCGCGGGCCATCCGGCGGTGCTGCCGGTGCTGGCGCTGTCCCTGTTCGCGGTCGTCGCGTACTCCGCGCGCGGGCTGCGGTTCAAGGAGATCCCGTTCCTGGACTCGCTCACGTCCTCGACCCACTTCTCCTCACCCGCGTGGGTCGCACTCGCGGCGCTGGGTGTGTGGCCCACGGCGGCCGGCTGGTTCGGCCTGGGCGCGTTCTTCCTGTGGGGTGCCGCCAGCCAGGCGTTCGGCGCGGTGCAGGACGTGGGCCCCGACCGCGAGGCCGGCATCGCCTCGATCGCGACCGTCCTGGGTGCGCGGGCCACCGTGTGGGTCGCGCTCATCGGGTACGCCGCGGCCGGCCTGCTGGCGCTGGGAACGGGACCGGTGCTGGGATGGGCGGCCCTGGGCGCGCTGCCGTATCTGGTCTCCGTCGCCCGGTTC
The DNA here is from genome assembly GCA_020743695.1 of Brevibacterium senegalense. Classification (GTDB taxonomy): domain Bacteria; phylum Actinomycetota; class Actinomycetes; order Actinomycetales; family Brevibacteriaceae; genus Brevibacterium; species Brevibacterium senegalense_A. Next base: position 8,324 of record DYUK01000151.1, read on the forward strand.
GCCCGCATCACGGACGACACGTCCGCACAGGCACACCGCGGCTGGGTGTCCTTCCTCTGGCTCAACTACGCCGTGGGATTCGGGGTCACCATGCTGCTCCTCGTCCATGCGGGCCTCCTGCCGCCGGGCTGAGCGCTCCTGCCGCGTTGAGCACTCCTGCCGCCGGGCCGGGTTCCCTCCACCACCGTCAACCGCACCCGGCCCCATGGCCCCCTACACTGCGAGGCATGAGCGCTTCCCACCTCCACATCATCGCCTTGGGCGGCACGATCGCCTCCGTCCCGCAGGAGGACGCGGCCTCCGGCGTCGCTCCCACCGTGGGTGCGGAGCAGATCGCCGCCGCCGCGCACCTCGACACCCTCGACCTGCCCGGCAGTCCGCCGCACGTGACCTTCGAGCAGCTGGCGCAGGTGGGCTCGGGCTCCATCACGCTCGCCCACCTCTTCGCAGCAGTCCGCTCGATCCGCGCCGCCGCGGCGTCCGGCGCCCACGGGGTCGTCCTCACGCAGGGCACGGACACGCTCGAGGACTCCGCCTTCGTCCTCTCGCTCCTGAACGACGCGGGCATCCCCGTCGTGCTGACCGGTGCGATGCGCAATCCCTCACTCCCGGGCGCGGACGGTGGCGCGAACGTGCGCGCGGCGGCCATCACCGCACTGGACGCGCGCGTCCGCGCGCTGGCGGCGGACCGGCGACTGGCCGCGTCCCTCGTCTTCGCGGACGAGGTCTTCGACCCGGCGACCGTCGTGAAGGCGCACACGACCTCGGTCGCGGCGTTCTCCGCCGGCCCCGGGCAGGGTCCGCTGGGCTGGATCTCCGAGGACCGGCTCATCCTCCCCCACACCCCCACCGAGGCCCCGGTCCCGGACGGCTGGACCGTCCCGCCGTCACCGGCGGACCCCGCAGCGCTGCCGCGCGTCGCCCTCATCGAGGCCGGGCTGGACGACGACCTGGTCCTGCTCGACGGTCTGGCCGCAGCGGGGTATCGCGGCTGCGTCCTCGCCGGTGTGGGCGGCGGGCACGTCCCCGCGGGGACGGCTGAGCGCGTGGGAGCGCTGGCCACGCGCATGCCCGTCGTGCTCGCGTCCCGGACCGGGGCCGGCGCAGTGCTCCAGCGGACGTACGGCTATCCGGGTGCGGAGATCGACCTGCTGGGCCGCGGACTCGTCCCCGCGGGAACACTGAATGCACGGAAGGCGCGGCTGGCACTCATCCTGGCGCTGGAGTTCGGGACGGACTTCCCGCAGCTCTGAGCGGGAGCCACGCACTCACGGAGACACGACGAGACTCTTGATCTGCGACGAAGCTTCGGGGCAGATCAAGAGTCTCGTTGCTGTCACTCCGCGATCTTCACGACCGTCTTGCCGAAGTTCTTCCCCGCCAGCATGTCGTTGAACGCATCCAGCACGTTGTCGAACCCGTCGATGACCTCCTCCTGGTACTTCACCTGGCCGGACTTCACCCACTGCGTCATGTCGCGCAGGAAATCGTCGTGCATCGACTCGACGAACTCGTTCTGGATGAAGCCGCGCAGGGTCAGCGACTTCGTGAGGACGGACCGCATGACGCGCTCCATCGAGCCGGCCGGAGCGAACTCGGACGTGCCGTTGTACTGGGCGACCAGGCCGCACACCGGCACGCGGGCGAACGTGTTGAGCCGCGGCAGCACCGCGTCCCAGACCGCTCCGCCCACGTTCTCGAAGTAGACGTCGATGCCGTCCGGTGCCGCCGCCTTGAGCTCCGCCCGCAGATCGCCGCTGCGGTGGTCGAGCGCCTGATCGAAGCCGAACTCGCGCAGCAGGTCGACCTTCTTCTGGCCACCGGCGATGCCGATCGCCGTCGCGCCCTTGACCTTCGCGATCTGACCGACCGCGGACCCCACGGGACCGGTGGCGGCGGCGACCGCAACGGTCTCGCCCGGCTGCGGCTTGCCCAGCGCCAGCAGGCCGGCGTACGCGGTGAAGCCGGGCATGCCCAGGACGCCCAGTGCGGTGGTGACCGGGACCTCGGCGGGGTCGAGCACGCGCAGGACGCTCGCGTCCTCCACCGAGTACTCCGCCCAGCCCCCGTAGCCCAGCACGATGTCGCCCACGGCGACGGCGTCCGATTCGGTGGCCACGACCTCGGAGACGGTCGCGCCCACCATGAGCCCGCCGATCTCCACCGGGGCCGCGTACGACTTCGCATCGTCCATGCGGCCGCGCATGTAGGGGTCCAGGGACAGGTAGAGGGTGCGGAGGACGGCCTGGCCCTCGCGCGGGGTGGGGATCGGCTTCTGCGCGATCTCGAAGTTCTGGGCCGTGGGCGCGCCCTGCGGGCGGGAGGCCAGGCGGTAGCTGCGGTAGGTCGTCGTCATCGAGGTCCTCTTCTCTGCCGGATGCGGCATCTCGTCGCGCGGAGGCGCCTGCTGCACGGGCACGCGTCCTCGCACTGGTGAGCCGCCCCGCACTGCGCTGGGGCGACGCTCGCCACAACCCTACTAGGATCGCCGCCATGACCGAACGTTCGCTCCCCACCCTGCTGCTGACCGCATTCGGGCCGTTCGGCGGGGACGGGTACAACCCCACCCAGCACGCTCTGGACCCCGTCGCCGAGGCCGTGGCCGGTCACGCTCGCGTCGTCACCGAGGTCCTCCCCGTCGAGTACGCCGCCGCGTGCGACCGGATCCGGGAACTCATCCGTGCGCACCACCCCGACGTGGTCGTGAGCCTGGGGCTGGCCGCCGGGCGCACGGCGATCACCCCGGAGCGGGTCGCGATCAACCTCGCGGAGGCGCGCATCCCGGACGAGACCGGCGCCCGGCCGCTGGGCCTCCCCCTGGTCGACGGCGCACGTGCCGCGCACTTCTCCACGCTGCCGGTCGCCGCGATGGTGGAGGCGGTGGCCGCGGTCGACGTGCCCGCGGCGGTGTCGTACTCGGCGGGGACATTCGTGTGCAACGCGGTCATGTACGCAGCACTGGAGGAGATCCGGGTGCAGGAGGAGAACCGGGCGCTGGAGGATGCTCGGATGCTGAGGGATACAGGTACTGCCGGGAATCGGGCGGGGGCCTCGGCCGTCGCCGGGTTCATTCACGTGCCCCAGGCGACGGAGGCGGACAGCGCAGCGGCGGATGCGGGTGGCGCCCGCACGCGTGAGGTGTCGATGACTCAGGCTCAGATCGACCGCGGTCTCATCGCTGCGGTCCGTGCCGCGGTCGAGCACCGCGGCCGGCCGCCCGTCGCCCCGCAGGGCGCTCTGCACGCGGCACGGGTTCCGGGCATCGGAGAGGCACGGGCTCCGGGCATCGGCGCGACGGACTGACGGACTGGCAGAACACCATCTACTTCGCACGATTCTCGCGGTGTGCGACGAAGGTTCGTCGCACACCGCGAGAATCGTTGTGATTCACGGACTCAGCGAGGAAGAGCCGACCTCGCGCGCGGTCGCTCCGAGGGCAACGGCTCCTGTGCCGCCGGCTCAGACGTCGTCGGGGTCGTCCACGTCGGACGCGTCGTCCTCGGCATCAGCATTGGCCTCGTCCTCCGCATCCGTGTCGTCGTCCGGATCGCCGTAGACTGTCTGCGGGTCGGCGTAGGAGACGTAGACGTCGCCGCTGGAGGCACTGGCCGTGATCGGGACGACGCCGTCACCGGGCTTCGTCTCCGTGATGTCGATCGAGGCGGTGCCGTTGTTCGTGTCCGCATCGACCGAGTAGCCGTCGACATTCTGGCCGCGCACGCGATCCTCGCGCGGCACGTTCACATCGACCATGCCGGTCGTCGTCGTGGCGCTGATGCCCTCGACGGGCACTGCGGACTCGCCCAGGGTCAGGTCCATCCCACCCGTGCGCGTGTGCGCGGTGAGCTCCTGCGAGACGTTCACCCGCTGCGTCTCGAGGTAGCCGGTCGTCGACTCCATGCTGAGGGTGTCCATCGTCCCGGTCACATCGATGTAGCCCGCGCCGGTCTCGACGGCCACGTCCTGCGCGATCACGTCGAGACTCATCGCACCGGCCTCCGACATCGCGTTCACGGACCCGAACTCGCCGATCACCTCGGTGAAGCCCCAGCGGGTGACCACGTCCAGCGCCAGCTCCTGCGCGTACTCCGTGGGCAGCTCGATCTCGACGATCGTCTCCTCGCCGGCAACGCCCGGGAACCAATCTGCGCTCCGGTCCCTCCCCTCGAGCGTCAGGGTCGTCGCCCCGTTCGCGTCCTCGATCTGAGGAGTCGTCGAGCGGGATTCCTGACCCACGTGGGACACGTGCGCCACGGGAGCGTCGAACTCGTCGCCCACCGTCACGCGGACGGTCGCCGCCGCCACATCGACCGCGAGGGCGTCCGCCTCGAGTGGCAGGTCGTGCGTCGACTCCTCGTGGACGAGTCCCACGAGGGAGGTTCCCGTGAACGCCATCGCGGACACCGGGAGGATGAGGGCGAGCGCGCCCACGATCCCGATGATCGTGCGCCACGCGGTCCGCGACGAGCGACCCAGCGTGAGCGTCGTCGCCGGGCCCGCCGCCTGCGACTGCACCGGGCGAGGCTGCACCGCCTGGGGCGCGGTTGGCTGCGCTGCGGGTCCGCCGACCGGAGCGGGGTACCGAGCTCCTGCCGGATGGCCCGGACCCGGCCCACCGGGCAGGGCGTGCGCCGCGTACTGCTGCGTGGGCTGGTGCCCGGGGGCACCGTGCTGAGGCGCGGGCTGACCGTGCGGGGGGTACTGCGACGTCGGGTACTGCTGGGTGGGCTGCTGGCCGGGCACCGACTGCTGCGGGACCGTCGGCTGGTCGTTGCCGTTCCGGGGGTTGTCCGGCTGTGGGGGTGTGGTCGGGTGTTCCATGATCGTTCCTCACGATGTGTGCGGGGCACCGCACGAAGCGTCATTCGAGTCGGGGGCGCCGGATCCGTCCGGCGCGGGTCGGGTCTCAGACGTCGGGTCTCAGACCTCTGGGTCTCAGACGGCGGGGTCTCAGTTGTCCAGGAAGCGCAGCACCGCGAGGACACGGCGGTTCTCGCTCGTGTCCGCGGAGAGGCCGAACTTCTGGAAGATCGAGCTGATGTGCTTCTCGACCGCGCCGGCGGACAGGTAGAGAGTGCCTGCGATGGCGGAGTTCGACTTGCCGGAGGCCATGTGCTCCAGCACCTCGCGCTCGCGCTCCGTCAGACCGGCCAAGCCGTCCTGCTTGTGGGAGCGGACGAGGATCTGGGAGACGACCTCGGGGTCCAGGACGGTGCCTCCGCCGGCGACCTCCTCGACGGCGTCGAGGAAGTCCACCACGTCTGCGACGCGATCCTTGAGCAGGTAGCCGAAGCGGCCTCCGCCGCCGGCGATGAGCTCGCTGGCGTAGCGCTCCTCGACGTACTGGCTGAGGACCAGCACGCCCACCTCCGGGTTCTGCTCCCGGATGAGGGTCGCGGCGCGGATCCCCTCGTCCGTGAACGTGGGGGGCATCCGCACATCCACGACCGCGAGGTCCGGGTGGAGGCCGGCGACCGCGCTCAGCAGGCCGTTCGCATCCTCGACCGCCGCGACGATCTCGTGGCTCGCGTCGGTGAGCAGTCGCGAGATGCCCTCGCGCAGCAGGACGTTGTCTTCAGCGATCACGATGCGCATGGCACCTCCGCAACGATGGTGGTGGGTCCGCCCACGGGGCTGGTGACGGACAGGGTTCCGCGTGCCGCGGCGATCCGGTCGTCCAGGCCGGCCAGGCCGGTGGACGAGCCGCCGCGGTCGATCCGTGCGCCGCCGGCACCGTCGTCCACGACGACGATCTGGAGGCGATCGGGGTTCACCGCTCGGACGGAGACCCGCGCGGACTGCGCCCGGGCGTGCTTCGCGATGTTCGTGAGGGACTCCGCGACGACGAAGTAGGACACGCTCTCCGCCTCGGCGCTCACGCGCTCCGGCACCTGCACATCGACCGTCACGGGGACGGGCGAGCGGGCGGCCAACGCGCTGATCGCCGCGTCCAGGCCGCGGTCCTCGAGGACCGCCGGGTGGATGCCGCGGGCCAGATTGCGCAGCTCTGTGATCGCGTCCTTCGAGTCCTGGTGGGCCTCGGCGACGAGCTCCTTGCCCGCGTCCAGGTCCGTGTCCAGCTTCCGGCGGGCCATCCCCAGCTTCATGCTGAGGGCGACGAGCATGGGCTGGACTCCGTCGTGCAGGTCGCGCTCGATGCGCAGGCGCTCCGCCGTCGCGGCGTCCACCGCGCCGGTCCGTGCCGTCTCGAGAGCGCCCACCTCGTGGGTGAGGCTGTCGCGCTCGGCGCGCAGGGCGGCCGCTCGCGTCGACGGCAGCAGGCCGCGGTCTATGAGGCGGTCCAGGATCGGGGACACGCCCAGGATCAGGAGGGCGACGACGATCGCC
>DYUK01000152.1 GCA_020743695.1 Brevibacterium senegalense
CCCTTCCTTCCGGCCCAGCAGTGAGTGGTATGAGGACTGGCCCTTCGACGTGGACACCTCCGTCCAGGTCGAGGCGCGTGTCACCTGTTCTGCGGCGGATCGCGCGGTCGAGGTGTTCCTGGAGCCGCTCACGCACGACCCGGGCGCGGACAGTGCGAGCGGCAGCCGCGTCCACTACTGGGGCGGGTTCACTGTCGAGTCCGCGCCCGTGGCCGACGGGGGCGGGTGGCGGATCGTCCTGACCTCGGCGGGGGAGGACGGCTTCAATTCCCTGGAGAGCGCGGCCGACGACCTCGTCGACGTGCTTCGGGCAACGCCTGGCGAGGTCCGGCTGGTCTGGCGTGAGCTGCCGGCGACCCGCGTGTCGGACGCGGGTCCGGACGGCAGATGACCGCGAGCGGGCGTCCTGGACAGAGCCTGTGCGTGATGTGTACTGCGAGACGCTCGAGCCTTTCGAGGGACTCGGCTCTCCATCGTGAGCTTACGGGCAGTTCATTCCATGTCGGCATCCGTGCCGCCGTCCAGTGGCGGGCCTGCACGACCAGCTGTGCAGCGTCGGCTTTGAACTCGGGTGTAGCCAGAAACAGCCAGCTCGGTCAGAGGTCGATGCGTTCTCAGCGCACGTCACTTTGGTGAGCTTCCCCGGTGCTCTGCGCTGAGAGACCGTCGAGAATGAGCTCGAGGCCCTCGGAGAAGTCGGAGTCGTATCCACCTTCACCGCCGTCAGTTTCCTCGCTGCTGAATGCTTCAGCAGTCAGCACCTCGTCGAGGTACGGATACTTCTCTGAGGAGATGACCTGCGCTAGCGCCGCACCATATTCGCGTTCACTCGCGGATTTTGCCTGTCCAGCATCCCGTCCTTCCTCCAGTTCTGCTTGAAGCAGAGCTGATTGACGCACGAAGCCGCTGAGCAGGGTGAGCGCCGAGAGCTTCTGGTTCGCGCTCAGCGCCGTGGAGGCAAGCTGCGCGAGGCCGCGTTCGAGCCAGGCAATCTGATTCGGTCCCGAGGGAGCACGGTAGATGGGGACACGGGGAAGCCAAGGACGCTCCTGATAAAGCGCCCACAGATCGCGCGCCCAAGAACGTAGACCCTCTCTCCAATCTGCTGCGACCGGTCCTGAGGCAGGTGGCGGGCTGGCCGCATCCATCATGAGCTGGAGCAGTTCGTGCTTGGACCCGATATGTCGGTACAACGACATCGCGGTCACGTTCAGCTCCTCAGCGACCTTGGGCAACGTCGCCGCCTCAAGGCCGCCGGCGTCGGCGAGGCGAACGGCGGTGGTCACCACAATCTCGACGTCGAGGGTCGATTTCCTCCCTCGCTGCTGTGGGGCCTCTGGGAGTCGCCAGAGACGTCGGAAGAAGTCCGGCACCGCATCGTCAGTCACGTCATCACTCCTCCGCCACTTACCTCTTTTCCATTCTACATATCCATATAGTATATGACATATAGTTTGCGTGTTATGGTTTCTCCATGACACAATCAAGTGAGCTGGTCGCGGCCTCTCGTACGGTCCGGGTGCACGACGTCGATGCCCTTCGGGGGTTCGCACTGCTGGGGATCTTTGTCGTCAACATCACCTTCATGGCCTCGGCATATCCGGGCAACCTCGTCGACGATCCGAGCTTCTCGTCGCCGATCGACTCGGTTGCCCGATTCCTTGTGGCCGTCTTGTTCTCGATGAAGTTCTATCTGCTCTTCTCGTTCCTCTTCGGCTACAGCTTCGTCCTGCAGATGGACGCCTCGGCACGGGCGGGGGCAGCGTTCGTGCCACGCATGCTGCGCCGGTCGCTGGGGCTCTTCATCTTCGGGGCAGGGCATATTGTGCTTCTCTACAGTGGTGACGTCCTCACGACCTACGCGGTGATCTGCCTGGTGCTCCTGGCGATCCACCACGTCCGTGATCGGACCGCGCTTCTGACGGGCGCAATCATCTACGCATGTGTGACGCTGTCGCTCGTCATCAGCGCCGCGTTCCTCGACCGCTCGATGTTCATGCCCAGTCACAAAGTGGCGCTAGAGCAGGCCGCAACCCAGACTCAGGCCATGCTCGGGGGCCCGATCGAGGTTCTGGGCCATCATCTGGGCGGGCTGGACCTCTTGGTCATCCAGGCAGCGTCCCTGCAGGGTCCGACCGCGCTGGCGATGTTCCTCATCGGCATGGTCGCCGCCCGGCATCGGCTGTTCTCGGATCTGGGGGACAAGCCGGAACTCCTCCAACGGATTCAGCTAGTCGGCTTCGCGGTCGGACTGCCCGGTGGAGTGCTCTTCGCCTGGCTCGGCGGCGACACCAACACATGGGCCACTGCAGTGAGCGTCGTGACGGCGCCGTTCCTCAGCGCTGCATACGTCGCAACCCTCATCCGTCTCCTGCATGCTCGACGGGGCGGCTGGCTGCGCAGGGTTCTCGAACCGGTCGGTCGCATCGCCTTGACGAACTACCTCGCACAGTCGTTGGTTGGCCTCCTGCTTTTCACCGGGATCGGCATCGGACTGGCTGGCCGTGTTTCGCCGCCGTTCCTCTTCGTGCTCGCTGTGGTGATCTTTGCAGCACAAGCTGCGGTCAGCGCCGGGTGGCTGCGAACACATCGCTATGGGCCGGCCGAGTACCTGCTCCGGCTCTTCACCAATTGGAGCCCGCCGAGACGAAGCAGGACCGAGGTGAAGCCCAGGGAGTAGGCCCAGATCCACTGATCGAGTTGTGGCCATATCGACGCGCCAATGACGAAGGTGCATCTGCGATCCGGGTAAACAGGGCCGACTGCAGTTCAGGTTCCCGACAGATCAAGGTGCGCCTCGTAGACGCGACTCTGGCACACCTCTTCGGCGATGTCAGCGGCCTTCGGCGACCAGAATCTCGTCTCGACAGCCTCACCAGCCAGCCGAGACCGCCGCGGCCATCACCCCGTTGAACTGCCTCGCAGAGGACCCTAGGTTCAACGTATGAGCGAGCAGCGGTACCACCTCGTGTACCTCGAGGCCACGTCGGAGAACGTGGGGAGGCTGTCTCGCGAACTGCGGGACTGGATGCGCTCCGAGGGCTGGACCATCGAAGCAGACGGTCTCACTGACTGGCTCGTCTCACGCGAGGACGCTGTGCCGGCAGATCGCTACGGTCCTCGGCTGGAGCGCTTGGCGAGGATCCAGCGGGAGGACTACCACGAGGATCATGTGACGGTGTACGACTCCTGGCGGATGTATCACGGTTCCGAGGCGATGGAAGGGGTCGGTTGCCCGCGCTGCGAGCACCTTCTGGGCTTCGACGATGATGAACTCAGCGAGGCGTGCAACGAATGGTGGCTGAACTGCGTTGCGCCGGACCTCACGTGTCCGGCATGCGGCTCGACTGTTCCGATGGACCAGTGGGATCTGGACCGTGGGCTGACCATGGGCACTCTGGCGATCACCATGGAGTTCTTCGATCCGCACGATGAGTTCCGGAACGCGCTGCGAGCCCGTTTCCCCGGACGGTGGGCGGGCATCTATGAGCACCTCTAGAACTCTGCGCTTGAGCCTAACCGGGAGTGCGTGTCTGAGATCGTTAGCACGCCCGGCACTGATCTAGTCTGGAACGACAAGCGACGCACAGGCGCGAGGAGAGCTCGATGATGAGCCACAGCAGATTCGATCAGCATGAGCACTGAGCCTGCCCTTGAGCGTGAATGCGTCATTGCCGGTGGTGGCCCCGCAGGGATGGTCCTGGGCGAGGAGTTTCTCTGTCTGCCTCTGTCCCGTCTGGAGACCGTCGACGTCGTCATCGACGGCACTCGCCTCACGGTGGCCGACTTCAGCACGCTTCCGAAACCAGACACATTCCTGGTATTCGCGCCGCAGTGGGACTTCCTCGACTTCCTCGCCGCGCAGGGCGCGACGCTGCCGGGATTCGACCTCCGCATGAGCACCGAGGCCACGGACCTCATCGTGGAGCACGGCCGCATCATTGGTGTCCGTGCACGGGGGCCGGAGGGAGACCTGGAGGTGCGCTCCCCGCTCACCGTCGCGGCAGACGGGCGTGGCTCTGTGCTGCGTGACTGTCCGGGCTTTATCGCGATCGGCGACGCGGCCCATGCGATGTCACCGATGTTCGGGGTGGGCGTGAACTACGCGATCCAGGACGCCGTGGCTCTGGCGAACGCCATCCATGACGACCTGGCCCGTGGCGACGCACCCGAAGAAGTCCTCGAAGCGGTCCAGCGGCGCCGCGAGCGTCCGGCACGAACGATGCAGCGCCTGCAGCGGCTCGGCCATCGCGGTCTCTCGCGCATCGTGACCGCGACGGGGGAGCGGGCTCTGCCCCGTGGACTGGTGACACTCCTCAGCATTCTGAGCCCGCGGTTTCGGCCCCGCGTCGCCTCGTTCATCGGCCTGGGCCTCCTCCCCGAGCATTCGACGATCCACTGACCCCGACGACAGGATCCCGGACATGACCCGCTACCGCTACTACACCGCCACCACTGTGGACGGCTTCCTAGCCGACGAGAACGACTCGCTCGCCTGGCTGTTCAAGCAGGACACCGCCCAGGGGGGAGACGTCGATCCGTTCGTCGCGCAGGTGGGTGTCCAGGTGATGGGCGCGACGACCTATCTGTGGGTCCTCGAGCACGAGCCCGACTGGCTGCCGCAGCTGCCGACCTTCGTGTTCACACACCGCGACTTGCAGCCGGCCAATGAACACGTCGTCTTCGTCTCCGGGGAGCCCACGGACCATCGGTCGGCCATCGAGGAAGCCGCAGGAGAGAAGGATGTGTGGATGATGGGTGGTGGCGACCTGGCCGCGGCCTTCGCGTCTGCGGGGATGCTGGACGAGGTCGAGCTCTCGATCGCACCGGTCATGCTGGGCTCGGGCCGACGACTGTTCGGGGGAGCCGTCGACCTCTCACTGCGGACCTCCAGCCGATCCGGTGACGTCTTAACGGCCACATTCGACGTCGTCGGTCCCCTGGACTCCCGCTGAAGGGAGCGGGCCGCATTCTGCGAATGCGGGGAGTCCGGCCGTCCTCAGACTCCTTCGGCTGCTTCGTCCAGCCACGTATCCAGGAGTGGTCCGCGGGGGTTGAGTCGCCGGGCGAACCCCGCATCGGAATCGTCCGGCGGCATGGTCGCGACGAGAAGCAGCACGCGTGCGCGGTCGTCGCCTGTGCCGAAGAGGCCGTCCGCGTCGAGCCTGCGCAGCGCCTCTTCCAGGGACGCGAGGCGGCGCTCGTGCTCGAGTGCCGCGTCCGCTGCGTTCATCAGGTGCAACTCTCCTCGTGCGGCGAAGTCCTCCTCCGTCCGAGCGAGGATGTCATCGAAGACGAAGTCGTACGGCCCCAGCGTGAAGTCCCACCGATCATCGCCGTGCACCGTCGCCGCCAGGTACGGTCGATAGCCCTCGCCCGAGGTGACCAGCGCGAAGAGGCAGAAGTCCTCCGGATGCTCCGCATACAGCATCCGGATGGCCTGGCCCGCGGCCTTGTGGACCGCTTCGGCCAGTTCGGGAATGTGTGCGGGCGCGTCTGCCATCAGAATGTCCCTTCTCACGGTGCGGCGGCCCGGGTGGAGGCCGACCGTGGTCCCAGAGTAGGCGGGCTGTACGGGCTCCGCGCAGCCCACCACCGGGCCACCTCGTCGCAGGTCACGGATAGGCTGGTGGGGACACTCATCCACCGAACGCTGACCGACAGGAGCCCTCACCATGTCCTTCTTCGTGTACCTCTCCGGCGAGATCCACAGCGACTGGCGCGACGAGATCCAGCGCGGTGCCGAGGCCGCAGGCCTCGACGTCGTCTTCACCGCACCCGTGACGGATCACCCCGCGAGCGACGCCGCGGGCGACCACCTGGGCGAGAACGACAGCTCGTTCTGGCGCGACCACCAGTCCGCCAAGGTCAACGCCATCCGCACGCGCACGCTCATCGAGCAGAGCGACCTGGTGGTCGTGCGCTTCGGTGACAAGTACAAGCAGTGGAACGCCGCCTTCGACGCCGGCTACGCCGCTGCCCTGGGCAAGCCCTACATCACCCTGCACGACGCGGACATCGTCCACCCGCTCAAGGAGGTCGACGCGGACGCCCAGGCCTGGTGCACGACCACCGACCAGGTCGTCCAGACCCTCACGTACGTCCTCACCGCCTGATCGCTCGGGGGCAGGCGTCAGCCGGCCTGCCCCCGTCCGGCCCGCTCGCGCTCGATGTGACTGCGCGCGTGCTGCACAGCGGAGTCCATGTCCGCGAACAGGTGCTTGTGGTGCCGCAGGGATGAGAGCACGCCCACGGAGCGGAACAGCCTCTCGTGGTCGTCCCGCACGCCCTTGATGAGCACGGTGATGCCGCGCCGCTCCAGCGACTGCGTGAGGTCGGCCAGGACCCGAGCACCGCTCGCATCGACCAGTCCCACCTGTGACACCCGCAGGATCGCCACGGAGATCCCCCGGATCGCATTCACCTGCTCGAAGATCCGGTCCGAGGCCGTGAAGATGAGGGGTCCCTCGAAGCGGATGATCGCGATCCGTTCATCACCGTCCTGAGCCTCACCGGGCAGGTCCTCCCGCCGGACAGCCGTCGACCGCGACATGTTGCGGATCGCGACGATGCCCGCGAAGACGATGCCGATGAGCACCGCGATGATGAGGTCGACGGAGACCGTGATGGCCGCCGTCACGACGAACGCGACCGCATCCGCCCGGGTCGACCGGACGATCGACCGGACCGTCGCCACCTGCACCATGCGGACCGCTGTCACCATGAGGACACCGGACAGCGCCGCGAGCGGGATCGCCCCGACGGGGCCCGCAGCGACGAGCACGATCGCCAGCAGCACGAGGGCGTGGACGACGACGGACACGCGCGTGCGACCGCCGGCGCGCACGTTCACCGCCGTACGCGCGATCGCACCCGTGGCGGGCATCCCGCCGAAGAAGCCGGAGCCGATGGATGCGAGGCCCTGTCCCACGAGCTCGCGATCGGGGTCGTAGGGCCCGGTGTCCGCCAGGCCCGCCGCGACGCGGGCGGATAGCAGCGACTCGATCGCGGCCAGCGCTGCCACGGTCAGCGCGGGCAGCAGCAGGGTGCTCACGAGCGCCGGATCCATCGCGGGCAGGGAGGGTGCGGGCAGCGAATGCGGCAGCGCCCCGATCCGTGCGAGCGGCGTGGGCACGAGGACGCACAGCAGCGTCACGACGATGATGCCCACGAGGGATCCTGGGATCGCCGAGTGGAGGCGCGGCGCCAGCACCATGATGAGCGCGACGAGCACCGCGGCCCCCACCGCCCACGGCACGTACGACCAGTCAGCGGCCATGAGTGCCTGGCCGGCTGCGACGATCGCGTTCGAGCTGTGCTCTCCCGGCTCGACCGTCGCACCCGAGAAGAGTGCCGGCACCTGCTGCATGAAGATGATGACCGCGATCCCCAGGGTGAAGCCCTCGATGACCGGCCAGGGGATGAAGGATACGGAGCGTCCCAGCCGCAGGGCCCCGGCGATGAGCACCATGAGGCCCGCCAGGAGGCTCACCGTCGCAACCGCTGCGACGCCGTGCTGCGCGACGATCGGCAGCAGCACGACGACCATCGCCCCGGTGGGCCCGGAGACCTGCACGTTCGAGCCGCCGAAGACGGCGGCGATGATGCCGGCGACGATCGCGGTGATGAGCCCGGCCTCGGCGCTCACGCCCGAGCTGACACCGAAGCCCAGGGCCAGCGGCAGCGCGACGATGCCCACGGTGACACCGGCGACCAGGTCGGACCGCCAGGTGGAGCGCAGCGAGCGGTAGTCGCGCCATGACGGCAGGAGGCGGCGGGCCTCGGCGGCGGCACCGCGCAGGCGGTCGGCGAGACGGGGAGCGGAGGTCTGGGCGGTGTCAGCGGTCATGGGCGGGGATCTCCGGCAGGTCGGCGAAGCCCTCCACCAGGCGGGAGTCGTCCGCGGCCATCTCGCCCAGCAGAGTGCGGGCGACGGCCAGCAGGTCCGCGACCCGCGGGGAGGTGAGGCGGTAGTGCACGAAGCTGCCCCGACGCTCCGAGGCGACGAGGCGGTTCCGGCGCAGCACGCTCAGGTGCTGGGAGACGTGCGAGGCCTCGAGCTCGGTGCCCTCGATGAGTTCGGACACCGTGTGCTCCTGGCCGTCGGCCAGCAGCTCGAGGATGCGGATGCGGTACGGATGCGAGAGCCCGCGGAAGAGACCGGCCTTGATCTCGTAGAGCGGGCGGGAGGACCAAGTGTGCGGCATGATGAAGTCATCATATCAGCGGGCCGCGCGGGGTGCCGGTGAGAATCGACACTGCGACTGCGAGACCGGGCCTCGCCGCCTGCGTCAGGTCAGCTGGCCTGCGCCCACAGGCGTGCGGCCGCATAGCTGCGATACGGGCTCCAGGTGGCGATCCGCTCCGTGAGTGCGCCCGCGTCCAGATCCGGAGCGAGCGCGGCCAGGGTGCGCCGGAGCACCGCGTCCGAGGCCGGGAAGGCGTCCGGGTCCGTGCCCGCCCGGATCGCCAGGTAGTCCAGGGTCCACGGGCCGATCCCGTGGACGGACTGCAGGTCCGACCGCGGCGGCAGCACGTCCGGATCGCCCGTCTGTGCGAAGAGGTCGGCGACCTCGTGGACGGTCCGTGCGCGGCTGCGGGTGAGGCGGACCGTGGCGCGCAGCTCCTCGAGGGGGACCTCCGCCAGCCGGGCGGGCGTGGGGAAGAGGCGCAGGTCCGCGATCCCGCTCGGTGCGGTCCCGGCGCGGCTCGACGGGTCGTGGACACCAGCACTGCGATCCGCGCCTGCCGTTGGACTCACCCCGTACGCGGCGACGAGTCGCGCGTCGAACAGGCGCGAGGTCCGCAGCGTCACCTGCTGGCCCAGGACCGTCATGACGACGGCCTCGAACGGGGACTGGAACCGGCTCATCCGCAGCCCCGGCCGCCCACGCACCTGCTCCGTGAAGAACGGATCTGCGCTCAGGTGCCGGTCGATCGCGGACGTGTCGGTGTCCAGATCGAACCAGTGCCTCACCCGGGCGGCGATCTCGTCGTTCACAGCCGCATCGCGGGTCCCGGTCGTGACCGTCGCGCCGGTCTCCTCCAGGCTCACGGTGATCGCGTGCGGTTCGGCGTGGACGTCGACCCACCGGGTCATCGTCGCCGAGGCCCCCTCCAGCAGGTGCAGACCCTCCACCGCGTGGACGGCCAGTGAGGTGCGGGCGGCCTCCCG
>DYUK01000153.1 GCA_020743695.1 Brevibacterium senegalense
TGGGTCCGGATGTGCTCGAGGTCAACCTGCGGATCAAGGACGCCCTCGATCCGCAGGGCATCCTCAACCCGGGCGTCCTCCTGGAGGCGCGGTCATCCGCCGCTCCGACCGCGGACGCCCCCGCCACCACCACACCCGCCGCAGCAGCGGCGACGACCGGAGCAGGAGCAGCAGTGACCGCAGACGCCACCACGACCTCGGCGACGGGGGAGACCGTCTCCTTCGCCCAGCCCACCGTCACGTACGACCTGGCCGCGCGGGCCGTCGCCCTCACGATCGAGGAGGGGCGGAAGGCGGGCGTGCGCACGTGCGCGACCGTCGTCGACCCGGCCCTCCAGATGGTGGCGTACGGCCGCACCGACGGGATGACCCCGCACAGCGTCGAGACGAGCCGCCGCAAGGCCCAGACGGCGGCCTCCACCCGCCGCCCCAGCGCACTCATCGTGCCGGAGCTGGCGCAGAAGCTGGAGCACGGCACCGGAGGCCTCCTCACGAGCATCGCCGGCGGCGTCCCGATCGCCTTCGGCGGCGTCGTCGTGGGCGGCCTGGGCGTCGCCGGGGGCAAGCCGGCTGAGGACGCGGTCATCGCGGACGCGGTGCTCGCAGCCCTGGGCGCCGACCCGGCAGAGACGGCCTCCTGACCCACCACTCCACATCCCCGCCGCATCACCCGAAGAGGAGAATCGCATGACCGACACGACCATCGAACTGCCCGAGGGCCTCGAGATCACGACCCCGCTGCCCGAGGGGGCGGAGAAGGTGCTCACCCCCGACGCGCTGAAGCTCATCGTCTCGCTCCACCGCGAGTTCGCGGCGACGCGCAAGGAGCGCCTCGCGGCCCGCGTCGAGCGCCAGGCCCGCCTGGACGCCGGCGAGGAGCTGGACTTCCTCGAGGAGACGCGCGCGATCCGCGAGGACGACTCGTGGCAGGTCGCCGCGCCCGCACCCGGCCTGGAGGACCGCCGCGTCGAGGTCACCGGCCCCACCTACAAGAAGATGACGATCAACGCGCTCAACTCCGGCGCGAAGGTCTGGCTGGCCGACCAGGAGGACGCGAACACCCCCGCGTGGGACTCCGTCATCGGCGGCCAGGTGAACCTCCTGGACGCGACCCGCCGCGAGATCGACTTCGTCTCCGAGCAGGGCAAGTCGTACGCGCTGCGCCCCGACGAGGAGCTGCCGACCATCGTCGTGCGCCCCCGCGGCTGGCACCTCGAGGAGAAGCACCTCCTGGTCGACGGCGAGATCGCCTCCGGCTCGCTGGTCGACTTCGCGCTGTACTTCGCGACCGCCGGTCGGGAGCAGATCGCGAAGGGTCGCGGCCCGTACTTCTACCTGCCCAAGATGGAGTCGCACCTCGAGGCCCGTCTGTGGAACGCCGTGTTCGTCCACGCGCAGGACGCCCTGGGCGTCCCGCAGGGCACGATCCGCGCGACCTGCCTCATCGAGACCTACCCCGCGGTCTTCGAGATGGAGGAGATCCTCTACGAGCTGCGCGACCACTCGGCAGGACTCAACGCGGGCCGCTGGGACTACATCTTCTCCGTCATCAAGACCCACCGCGCGAAGGGCGAGGAGTGGATCCTCCCGGACCGCGGCCTCGTCACGATGACGGTGCCGTTCATGCGCGCGTACACGGAGCTCCTGGTCCGCACGTGCCACAAGCGCGGCGCACACGCGATCGGCGGCATGAGCGCGTTCATCCCGTCCAAGGACGAGGAGGCCAACAAGAAGGCCTTCGACCAGGTCGAGAAGGACAAGACCCGCGAGGCGACCGACGGCTTCGACGGCTCCTGGGTCGCGCACCCGGGCATGGTCGAGGCCTGCCGCGCGCAGTTCGACAAGGTGCTGGGCGAGAACCCCAACCAGATCGGCAAGAAGCGCGAGGACGTCTCCGTCACCGCGGCGGACCTGCTGAGCGTCAAGGACACCCCGGGCGACGTGACGGAGGCGGGCCTGCGCGCCAACATCACCGTCGGCATCCAGTACGTCCAGGCGTGGCTGGGCGGCAACGGCGCGGCGGCGATCAACGGCCTCATGGAGGACGCGGCGACGGCGGAGATCTCCCGCTCGCAGGTCTGGCAGTGGCTGCACTTCGGCGTGACGCTGGCCGACACGGGTGAGACGGTCACGCAGGAGCTCGTGGGCCGCCTCATCGAGGAGGAGGTCGCGAAGCTGCCCGGTGCGGAGGCTGACTGGGCGACCTCGCGCGACCTGTTCGCGACGATGGCGACGCAGGAGGAGTACGCGGACTTCCTCACCATCCCCGCGTACGAGCTGCTGGGCTGACCCGCGCCCCCACCGGTACGACCGCGAAGGCCCGGATGCACCGCACGGTGCATCCGGGCCTTCGGCCGTTCCCAGGGGGCTCAGCGCTTGTGGTAGAGCTCCGACTTCCGCTGGTAGACGGGATCGCTCGTGACCCGGATGCCCAGGCTGCGGAAGATCCCCTCGTCGACGGAGCCCAGGATCGTCGTCGTGTGGGCGTCCGTGTCCGTGAGGTCCGCCAGGTGCGCCAGGGCCCGGCGGCTGTTCTCCGAGGATGCCGCGGACACGGACAGGGCGATGAGCACCTCGTCCGTGTGGAGGCGCGGGTTGCGGCTGCCCAGGTGCTGGGTCTTGAGGGTCTGGATCGGTTCGATCGACTCCGGGGACAGCAGGTGCGCGGTCCGCTCGATCCCGGCCAGGTGCTTGAGCGCGTTCAGCAGCATCGCGGCGGAGCACCCCAGCAGCGGACTCGTCTTGCCGGTCACGAGGGTGCCGTCGTGCAGGCGGATCGCAGACGCCGGGGCCTGCTCCGCCTCCGCCAGAGCGCGGGCCGGACGCACGACCGCGCGGTCGTCGACGTCGATGCCCGTGCGCCGCATGACGAGGCCGATGCGCTCGGAGACGCCCTCGTCCGTGACCGCGCGCTGTTCCTCGACGCGCGCCTGGAACCAGCGCCGGATGATCTCCTGGCCCGCCGCCTCGCGGCACACCGCGTCGTCCGCGATGCACGCCCCCACGAGGTTGACCCCCATGTCCGTGGGGGAGCGGTACGGGCTGCTGCCGTCGATCCGCTCCAGCAGCGCGGTGAGGAGGGGGAAGACCTCGACGTCGCGGTTGTAGGACGTCACCTGCTCGCCGTACGCGCGCAGATGGTACGGGTCGATGACGTTGAGGTCCTCGAGATCCGCCGTCGCCGCCTCGTACGCGAGGTTGACGGGGTGCTCGAGCGGCAGGTCCCACACCGGGAACGTCTCGAACTTCGCGTAGCCGGCGGGGACGCCCCGCCGGTGGTCGTGGTAGATCTGCGACAGGCACGTCGCGAGCTTGCCGGACCCGGGGCCCGGCGCCGTCAGCACGACGAGGTCGCGCGAGGGCTCGAAGGCCTCGTTGCGGCCGAAGCCCTCCTCGCCCACGATCCGGGACACGTCTGTGGGGTAGCCGGGGATCGTCCGGTGGCGGACCGTCCGCAGGCCCAGGCGCTCGAGCCGATCGCGGAACCCGTGGCCGGTCTCGTCCGCATCGTCCAGCTGCGTGACGACGACGTTCTCCACGAGGAAGCCGCGGGCGCGGAAGGAGTCGACGAGCCGCAGGACCTCGTCCTCGTACGTGATCCCCAGGTCCGCTCGCATCTTGTTCCGGCGCAGATCGCGGGCGTTGACGGCGATGACGATCTCCAGCTCGTCGCGCAGCTGCTCGAGCATCGCGATCTTCGTGTCCGGGGCGAACCCGGGCAGCACGCGCGCGGCGTGCAGGTCGTCGAAGAGCTTCCCGCCCATCTCCAGGTAGAGTCGGCCGCCGATCTCCCGCTGCCGGGCGCGGATGCGGTCCGACTGGAGGGCGATGTAGCGCTCGCGGTCGAAGCCGACCTGCGGGACGGAACGGGCGGAGGCGTGGGGCATCGGGACCTCTGTGCGTGGAGAACGGCTGACCGTCACGAGCCTAGCGCGTGGTCGTCCCACACGCCGTGATCCGTGAATCCGACGACCCGGACGGACCTGGGAATACCATGGGCACCATGGCGACCAGTACGACTTCCCCCGCCAGCACAGGTCGCGCACGCAGGTCCACGAAGGCCGCGGATGCCGCTTCGGCTCCCCGCAGTCGCAAGCGGACCGCCGCCGCGCGCACCCGATCCGGGGGATCCGACGACGCATCCGGACGGAACGGGATCCTGACCGGAGCATGGATGGGAGTGGCTCACATGGCCGGTGACCGGACCAGGCGGACCCTCGACCCCCAGGAGACCCAGGACGCACCCGTGCGCCGCGACGGCACCGGATTCGCGCTCGTGGCGCTCGCGATCGTCGTCGCCGCCTTCGAGTGGTGGCATGTGCCCGGCGTCGTGGGCGATGGCGTGCGCGCCGTCGTCGAGGGGACCTTCGGCCGCGTCGCATTGGCGCTGCCGCTCATCCTGCTGGCCTATGCGATCCGCCTGTTCCTGCGGGGTGAGGATACGCGCGGCAACAACCGCATCCTGGTGGGCGGGGTCGCGCTGGTCCTGTCCGCGGCCGGCCTGGCCCACATCGCCGCCGGCGTGCCCGGCTTCGTGAACTCGCGCGAGGCGATGGTCAACGGGGGCGGGGCGATCGGCTACGTCGTCTCCTCCCCGCTCGTCGCGGCGACGACCGTCTACGTCGCGGTGCCGCTGCTGGTGCTCCTGGGACTGTTCTCTCTCCTCATCCTCACCGCGACCCCGGTCCGTCGGATCCCCGAGCGCCTCGTGGGCGCCTACCGCCGTCTGGTCGACGGGGCCCCCGCGACCGCGGACGGGGAGGACGCCGGCGACGACGACCTCGTCGCCAGCGGGCGCACCACCTCGACGCTCAAGCCCATGGGGCGACGCCGCGGTGCGAAGCGGAAGGCCGCGGACGAGGCCGCGCAGTCCCCCCGCCACGAGGATGAGAAGGACGTCGCCTACGACAAGGCCTACATCCACGAGGCCGAGGTCGACGGGACTCCCGCGACCGGGTCCGGGAAGGCCGCTCGCGGGCGCACCGCGGACGTCTACGACGTCGACGCGACCGCGGAGGCGGAGGCGGAGCCCGCGTACCGACCCGGCGAGCGCCGGCCCACGAAGGCGGAGAAGGAGGCGCAGAAGCTGCGCCGCTCCGTGGGCATGGAGGACGAGACCCGCGCGATGCCGGGGCGCGGCGCGGAGGCGGGTGCGGCCTCGGCGGACGGCGGGGAGGACCAGACGGCCCCGGTGCCCACCGTGTCCACCCCGGCCCCGCAGGCCACCGGCGAGCTGCCGCAGCGCGTCGCCCAGCTGGAGCTCAACGGCGACGTCACCTACACCCTGCCGTCGTCGGACTCGCTGACGGCCGGTCCGCCGCCCAAGGAGCGGTCGGAGGCGAACGACCGCGTGGTCGAGGCGCTGCGCGACGTCCTCCAGCAGTTCAAGATCGACGCGGAGGTCACCGGCTTCTCGCGCGGACCCACGGTCACCCGGTACGAGGTCGAGCTGGCGCCGGGCACCAAGGTCGAGAAGGTCACGGCGCTGTCGAAGAACATCAGCTACGCGGTCGCCAGTGCGGACGTGCGGATCCTCTCGCCCATCCCGGGCAAGAAGGCGATCGGCATCGAGATCCCCAACACGGACCGCGAGACCGTGTCCCTGGGCGACGTGCTGCGGTCGAACGCGGCGCGGAAGACGGACCACCCCATGGTCATGGGTGTGGGCAAGGACGTCGAGGGCGGCTTCGTCGTCGCGGACCTGTCGAAGATGCCGCACCTGCTGGTCGCCGGTGCGACCGGCGCGGGTAAGTCGAGCTTCATCAACTCGATGATCACCTCGATCATGATGCGGGCGACCCCGGACGAGGTGCGCATGATCCTCGTCGACCCCAAGCGGGTCGAGCTCACGATCTACGAGGGGATCCCGCACCTCATCACCCCCATCATCACGAACCCCAAGAAGGCCGCCGAGGCCCTCGAGTGGGTCGTGCGGGAGATGGACACGCGCTACGACGACCTCGCCCACTTCGGGTTCAAGCACGTGAAGGAGTTCAACAAGGCGGTGCGCGAGGGCCGCATCAGCGTGCCCCCGGGCTCCGAGCGCGAGCTGCACCCGTACCCGTACCTGCTGGTCGTCGTCGACGAGCTGGCGGACCTCATGATGGTCGCCCCGCGCGACGTCGAGGCGAGCATCCAGCGCATCACCCAGCTGGCCCGCGCCGCGGGCATCCACCTGATCCTCGCCACGCAGCGGCCCTCCGTCGACGTCGTCACCGGCCTCATCAAGGCTAACGTGCCCTCCCGCCTGGCGTTCGCGACGTCGTCGCTGGCGGACTCCCGCGTCGTGCTGGACCAGCCGGGTGCGGAGAAGCTGATCGGGCAGGGCGATGCGCTGTTCCTCCCCATGGGTGCGGCGAAGCCCATGCGCGTGCAGGGCGCGTGGGTCAACGAATCGGAGATCGAGGAGGTCGTCGCGCACGTCAAGTCGCAGCTGACCCCGGTCTACCGCGAGGACGTCGCCGTCGAAGCGCCCAAGAAGCAGATCGACGAGGAGATCGGCGACGACCTCGACCTGCTGCTGCAGGCGGCGGAACTGGTCGTCACGACCCAGTTCGGCTCGACCTCGATGCTGCAGCGCAAGCTGCGCGTGGGCTTCGCGAAGGCCGGCCGGCTCATGGACCTCATGGAGTCCCGCGGCGTGGTGGGCGCCTCCGAGGGGTCCAAGGCGCGCGACGTCCTCGTGCGCCCCGAGGACCTGCCGGCCACGCTCGCGGTCATCCGTGGGGAGGACCCTCCGGCCGACGAGCCCGCAGAGCCCGCCGCAGCGGGCGGCGACGGCTGGGACTCAGGCGGCGACGGCCTCGGCGGCGATGTCCTCGACCACAGCACGACGACGGACGCCTCCGGCCGTGTGTGGGACGACGAGACCGGGCTCGAGATCGTCGAGACCGCGGACGAGGACGTGTGGTCGCAGACGGGCCGGTGAGGCGCCCGGCCGCGGTCACGGCCGTGCCGATAGGCTGGTGGGCGTGAACGAGTCGACGACGGGTGCGCAGGCACCCAGCAGCTGGAACCTGCCCAACGCCCTCACGGTGCTGAGGATCCTGCTGGTGCCGGTGTTCCTCGTCCTGCTGCTCCAGCAGGACGGCGCGGACCCGGCCCTGCGCACGTGGGCCTTCGCGGTCTTCGCCGGTGCGATGGTGACGGACTGGATCGACGGGACGCTGGCCCGGCGCTGGAACATCATCACGGACTTCGGCAAGATCGCCGACCCCATTGCGGACAAGGCGCTCATGGCCTCGGCCCTCATCGGACTGTGGATCGTGGGCACGCTACCGCTGTGGGTGCCGATCGTCATCCTCGTCCGCGAGTTCGGCATCACCGTGCTGCGCTTCGTCATCATCCGGTGGGTCGTCCTGCCCGCGTCGAAGGGCGGGAAGCTCAAGACCGTGCTCCAGACCGTCGCGATCGGGATGATGCTCCTCTGGGTCCCGGTCCTCGTCTGGCTGCCGTCCGCCGTCGCGATCGGCTGGACGGTCGTCGCGTGGATCATCCTCACCGCCGCGATCGTCGTGACGCTCGTGACCGGGATCGACTACTGCGTCAAGTCCTACCGCCTCGTGAAGGAGGCGAAGGCGGCGTGACCGGAGCCGGCGGTGCGGACGTCCCCACAGGTGCGGACGGGTCGTCAGGGCCGGATCCGCTCGCCGTCGAGGCCGTCGGGGCCCTGCGGTCCGCGCGGCTCACGGTCGCGACGTGCGAGTCCCTGACGGCGGGCCTCGTGGCGGCGACGATCGCGACGGTGCCCGGGGCCTCGGCGGTGCTGCGGGGCGGCCTCATCACCTACGCGACGGACCTCAAGAGCGCGCTGGCCGGTGTGGAAGCGGACCTGCTGGAGCACCGCGGCGCCGTCGACCCGGACGTCGCGGTGCAGATGGCCCGCGGTGCGCGCACCGCGTGCGGCGCGTCGATCGGGCTGTCCTGCACGGGTGTGGCCGGACCCGAGCCGCAGGACGGGCAACCGGTGGGCACCGTCTACCTGGGACTCGACCGGGAGGATGCGGAGCCCCTCGTGCGGCGTCTGTCGCTGGTGGGGGAGCGGGAGGCGATCAGGCGGGAGACCGTCTCCGCCGGCCTGCGCCTCGTCCTCTCCGCGCTCTGAACGGGACCCGTACTGCGTGCCGGAGCGGGACGGAGGGAGCCGTGACCGGGCGCGCAGGAATGTGTCAGGGGGCGCCTGTAGGCTGGCGGGAACAGAATCGGTCCGACCGGGGTTGGACGGGTATCAGTGTCGTCACCGCCGCGGCGGTGACCGGCGTCGGCAAGAAAGGATCCGCATGACTCTCCTGCGCATCGAGATCGGTGATGCTCTGCGCACCGCCCGCCGTCGTCAGGGCCGGACGCTGCGCGAGGTCTCCTCGGACGCGCGCGTGTCGCTGGGCTACCTCAGCGAGATCGAACGCGGTCAGAAGGAGGCCTCCTCGGAGCTCCTGGCCTCGATCTGCGGCGCACTGGAGATGCCCGTCTCGACCCTGCTGCGCGACGTGAGCGACCGCTTCGCCCTGGACGAGGGCGTCGCGATCCCGGACACCGTCCCCGTCGAGCTGCTCCACCAGGACTCGCTGTCGGACGGCCCCGCGCTGGCCGGCCGGATCTGAGGACCCGCCGTGCGCCACGCCCTGTACTGGGAGCTCATGGAGGACGAGTTCGGCACCGCCCGCGCCGCATCGCTGCACACGGACCTGGCGCTCAGCTCCCTGGACTCCCGCACCCCGGCGCAGGCGTTCGAGGCGGGCCTGGGCCCGCGCGAGGTGTGGCACGCGGTCTGCGAGGCGGCGGGCGTGCCCGCGGAGCGGCGCCTGGGTCGCGACAAGCCGCACTCGACCCCGCTGTAGCGGGCGCGGCGGCGTGCGACATGCCCGCCGTCGTGTTCGAACACGTGTTCCCATTGCGCTAGGCTGGACCACGATCGCGGTGCGTCGATCCGCATGGGGACGACCGCACCGCTCATGCACACGACGGGCAGCGCGGACGTCTGTGTCCGTGCCGGTGCCTAGTGTGGGCACAGGTGATCACACAGGTCCGCTGGAGGAGGAGACATGGCAGGGAAGTCGACCCGCACACCGCGTGCGGCAGGCGCAGACAAGTCGAAGGCGCTCGAATCGGCGCTGGGACAGATCGACCGGCAGTACGGCAAGGGCGCGATCATGCGCCTGGGGGATGAGACCCGCGCACCCATCGAGGCGATCCCCACGGGCTCCGTCGCCCTCGACATCGCGCTGGGCATCGGAGGGCTGCCCCGCGGCCGCGTCGTGGAGATCTACGGTCCGGAATCGTCCGGCAAGACGACGGTCGCGCTCCACGCGGTGGCCAACGCACAGCGCAACGGCGGGATCGCCGGCTTCATCGACGCGGAGCACGCCCTGGACCCGGTGTACGCGAAGGCGCTGGGCGTGGACACGGACCAGCTGCTCGTCTCGCAGCCGGACACCGGTGAGCAGGCACTGGAGATCGCGGACATGCTGATCCGCTCCGGCGCGCTCGACATCGTCGTCGTCGACTCTGTCGCGGCCCTCGTGCCCAAGGCGGAGATCGAGGGCGAGATGGGCGACTCGCACGTGGGTCTCCAGGCCCGCCTCATGTCGCAGGCGCTGCGCAAGCTCGCCGGTGCCCTGTCCGCGTCGAACACGACGGCGATCTTCATCAACCAGCTGCGTGAGAAGGTGGGCGTGTTCTTCGGCTCCCCGGAGACCACCTCCGGCGGCAAGGCGCTCAAGTTCTACGCCTCGGTCCGCCTGGACGTGCGCCGGATCGAGACTCTCAAGGAGGGCGGCGACGCGGTGGGCAACCGCACGCGCGTCAAGGTCGTGAAGAACAAGGTCGCCCCGCCGTTCAAGCAGGCGGAGTTCGACATCATCTACGGTCAGGGCATCTCCCGCGAGGGCAGCCTCATCGACATGGGCGTGGACAACGGCATCGTCCGGAAGTCCGGATCGTGGTTCACCTACGAGGGCGACCAGCTGGGCCAGGGCAAGGAGAACGTCCGCAGCTTCCTCAAGGACAACCCGGCGCTGGCGGATGAGATCGAGATGAAGATCAAGCAGAAGCTGGGTCTCCTCGAGGACCCGTCGCAGGCCGCGACGGATGACGACACCGCGCAGGACGCGTCGCTGCCGCAGGAGCCCGCTGCGGCGGAACTCTGAGTCCATGGCACAGCGCGACGACCGCGCCGCCGTGGTCGGCTCCTTGCAGAAGGCGATCGACGCCGTCCCCCGCGAAGGCCTCCCGGAGGACGGCGCCGCGCCCTCGCCGCGGGATGAGGACGACCGCAGTGAGCTCTCGGCCGCCGCGAACCGCGCCTACGCCATCCTGGCCCAGCGGGACCACAGCCGTGCGGAACTGAGGACCAAGCTGATCGCCCGCGAGCATCCGGAGCCGGTGGTCGACGATCTGCTGGACAGGCTCGCGGACGCCCGGCTGCTGGACGACCAGCGCTTCGCGGAGTCGTTCGTGCGCTCCCAGCGGCAGGGGCGCGGATCGTCGCAAGCCGCGATCCGCCGCTCACTGCGCCAGAAGGGCGTGGCGGACGAGGACGCCGCGGACGCCCTGGCGGATGCGGGCGACGACCTCCCCTTCGCCCTCGAGGCCGCGCGCAAGAAGGCGCGGTCCACCCGCTCCCTGGCACCGGAGGTGCGATTGCGTCGGATCCTGGGCGTGCTGGGGCGGCGCGGCTTCGGCGGTTCGATCGCCCAGCGCGCCGCACGGCAGGCGCTGGAGGAGGAGCCCGGAACCCACGAGTCGTGACGCGCCCGCGCTCCACACCCGCGGGGCGGGATCCACGTGAGACAGAGAGTCGTTCGCACAGAACGTGACCGACTTGATATCGTGGACGCCGCGCGGACCATCTCCGTTCGGGCCTCCAGGGTCGTAGACTCGACTGCACCGCGGCAGATTCGAGTCGTCGCGGTCGCATCCGTTCGACGACGACAGGAGTGGCGATGTCTGTGGATCCGACACGCGATCTCCGCCGGGAGTCGCGCGACGACGCGCTCCTCCCGCGCGCTCTCACCGGCGTCCTGGGCTCCCGTGTGAGCGCCCACTTCGGTGTCGCCCGCTCGGAGATGGATGTGAGTCCGGTGCGCACCTACTCGGACGGCAGCGGTGCGGTCGCCGTCTTCTCCGCTCCTGCCCGCGACGGTGTGCCCCGTCAGCTCTCCGGCAGGGCGGACATGATCGTCGTCTCCGCCCTCGCGGTCGGGGACGGTCCCGCGGAGGCCGGCCTCGATTCGATCCGTGAGACCTACGATCACCCCGGCGTCCGGGTGGTGGAGATGGAGGCGCACGGCTGGACCGTCGCCTATTCCGTCTTCGTCGATGCGGGGACGGCCTACGCGGGCGGTGCGGTCCTGCGGTTCGTGAAGCTGTGCGGGTCTGCGGCGCTGTCCGTGACCCTCAGCGGAGTCCGCGGTCCCGTCGATCACGACGAAGCGCGATCCGTGGCGCTGGCGATCCTGCAGGCGACGGGGTGGGCGGACGGCTCAGCACGTCGTGCGGTGGGCGGCTGACCGGCATCCTGGCGAGCCGGACGGGGCGCCTCGCGGATAGGATGACGGTGCCATGACACAGAACACGCTCGACTCCCCGCAGGCACCCACCGCAGTCCCGCAGACGTACTCCGTCACGACGTACGGCTGCCAGATGAACGTGCACGACTCGGAGCGGATCTCCGGACTCCTCGACACCGCCGGCTACTCGCCCGCCCCGGACGGTGAGCAGGCGGACATCGTCGTGTTCAACACGTGCGCGGTCCGGGAGAACGCGGACAACCGCCTCTACGGCAATCTGGGCCGGCTGGCACGCGTCAAGGAGGAGCGCCCCGGCATGCAGATCGCGGTGGGCGGATGCATGGCGCAGAAGGACCGCGACACCATCGTGCGTCGCGCGCCGTGGGTCGACGTCGTCTTCGGCACGCACAACATGGGTTCGCTGCCGGTCCTCCTCGAACGGGCCCGCCACAACGCGGAGGCGCAGGTCGAGATCCTCGAATCCCTGGACGTCTTCCCGTCGACGCTGCCCACCCGCCGCGAGTCGACGCATTCCGCGTGGGTCTCCATCAGCGTGGGCTGCAACAACACGTGCACCTTCTGCATCGTCCCGTCCCTGCGCGGCAAGGAGAAGGACCGCAGGCCCGGCGACATCCTCGCGGAGGTCGAGGCACTGGCCGCGCAGGGCGTCATCGAGGTGACCCTGCTGGGTCAGAACGTCAACTCCTACGGTGCGGAGTTCCGCGACCGCGGCGCCTTCGCGTCCCTCCTGCGCGCCGTGGGTCGGGTCGACGGCATCGAGCGCGTCCGCTTCACCAGTCCGCATCCGGCGGCCTTCTCCGACGACGTCATCGACGCGATGGCGGAGACCCCCACCGTCATGCCGCAGCTGCACATGCCCCTGCAGTCCGGCTCGGACGCGATCCTCAAGTCGATGCGGCGCTCCTACCGCTCCACCCGCTTCCTGAAGATCCTCGAGAAGGTGCGCGACCGGATCCCGCACGCGGCCATCACGACGGACATCATCGTCGGCTTCCCGGGGGAGACGGAGGACGACTTCCAGGCGACGCTCGACGTCGTGGAGGCGTCGCGGTTCGCGCAGGCGTTCACGTTCCAGTACTCGATCCGTCCGGGGACACCGGCCGCGACCATGCCGGACCAGGTGCCCAAGGAGATCGTGCAGGAGCGCTTCGAGCGCCTCACCGCGCTGCAGGACCGGATCGGCCACGAGGAGAACCGCGCGCTGATCGGCAGTGAGCAGCGGGTGCTCGTCAGCACCGCCCCGGACGACCAGCACGGCCGCTTCTCCGGCCGCGCGGAGGACAACCGGCTCGTGCACGTGGGGATGGGCGACCGCACGGACGCCCCGCGCCCCGGCGACGTCGTCACGGTGACGATCGACGACGCGAAGCCGTACTTCCTGGTGAGCGACTCCGGTTTCACGACTCGCGCGACGCGCGCCGGTGACGCCCACGATCGGGCGCAGGCGGAGTCCTGCGGCACCCCGGCCCCAGGCACCTCCGCAGGTGCCGCCACCTCGTTGGGCATGCCTGCTCTGCGTCCCGGCCTGGGGGCCTGAGCCCGGGATGACGGACGGACCCGCGGGCCTCGTCCTCCCCGGCACCCCGCTGCTGCTGCCCGGTGCCGACCCCCGGGAACCGGGGCGGATGGCGCGGTTGCGCGCACGCGTCGTCGCGCTCCTGCGGGAGTCGCCCGTCTGGGTGCTGCCTGTGCCCGGGCCCGCGGTGCCGCCGGCACTGAGTCTGGGCGGCCTCGGCGTCGCCATCGGTGCCCCCGTGCAGGGCACCGGCCCGTGCGGGCGGGTGGAGCCGGACGCGCTGCGGGACGGTCCCGGCCTCGCCCAGCTGATAGACGGGCTGGACGACGCCGAGGCCGCACGGGCCGCACAGACGGGTCACGGCA
Organism: Brevibacterium senegalense; assembly: GCA_020743695.1. GTDB lineage: Bacteria > Actinomycetota > Actinomycetes > Actinomycetales > Brevibacteriaceae > Brevibacterium > Brevibacterium senegalense_A. The sequence goes on from DYUK01000153.1 coordinate 13,410, forward strand.
CCGTCGTCTCGGCACTGCTGGCCGCGCAGGCGGGTGCCCACGTGCACCTGCACGCGGCTGCCGCGGACTGTGCCGCGGGGGATGATGCGCCCCTGCTGCTGCCGGTCGACTTCTCCGCCGCAGCGCATCCGGACGCGCCGCTGGCGCCGCGCAGCGGCGCGGACGACTTCGACGACCTGCTCCTGCGGGCGCTGCGCGGCCCGGTCGACACGGCGGCTCTCGCAGAGCTGGCGGATGAGGCCCACGGATTCGCAGCGGATCCGGGACCGCTGGCACTCGCTGACCTCGCGGGAGTCACGGGGACCCTCGAGGCTCAGGAGGACCTGCACCACGTCCGGTACGCCGTCGTCTCCCTGCGGACGGACGCGGGATGACGGAGTCGACCCGGCCCCTCGTGACCGTCGTGGGTGCGACCGCAACGGGCAAGTCCGACCTGGGCATCGCACTCGCGCAGGCGAACGGCGGTGAGATCGTCAACGGCGATGCCCTGCAGCTGTACCGGGGCATGGACATCGGCACGGCCAAGCTGCCGGCTCATGAGCGCGGCGGGATCCCGCACCACCTCATCGACGTCCTGGACGTCGACGAGACTTCGACCGTCGTGGACTTCCAGGCCCGCGCCCGCACCGCGATCGCGCAGATCGATGCGCGGGGCGCGCAGCCGGTGCTGGTGGGCGGATCCGGCCTCTACGTCCGGGCCGTCACCGACGACCTGCGGTTCCCGGGCACGGACCCGGACGTGCGGGCACGGCTGGAAGCGGAGGCCCGGAGTACTGGTTCCGGGACCCTGCACGCGCGCCTCGCCCAGCGGGATCCGGAGGCCGCGGCCACGATCGCGCCCGGCGACGCGCGCCGGGTCGTCCGCGCGCTGGAGGTCATCGAGATCACGGGTGAGCCCTTCACCGCGTTCCTGCCCGACTACACGACCGTCCGCCCCACCGTGCAGATCGGCCTCGTGCTGGACCGCGCGCTGCTGCACGACCGGATCGAGCGGCGCGTCCACCGCATGTGGGAGGACGGCTGGGTCGAGGAGGTCGAAGATCTCACGGCCCGCGGACTGGTGCGCGATTCCACCGCGGGACAGGCGATCGGGTACGCGGAGATCATGGACCACCTGGACGGATCCCTCACGCGCGCGCAGGCGATCGAGCGCACGATCGTCCGCACGCGGCAGTTCGCGAAGCGGCAGGAGACGTGGTTCCGCCGCGACCCACGGATCACGGTGCTGCCGGCGGACGACCCTGACCTCGTCGATAGAGCTCTGCGGATCGCCCCGTAGACTGCCCGCGTGATGACTCCACAGGTGACCAAGGGACACGGGACCGCCAACGACTTCGTCCTCGTCGAGGACCCGCACGCACAGCAGGCGATCCCGGCGGAGACGGTCCGTTCGCTCACCGACCGTCGCCGGGGGATCGGCGCCGACGGGCTCATCCGGGTCGTGCACTCCGCGGCGCTGGTCGACGGCGACGAGCGCGTCGCGCACGCGGACGAGGCGGTCACGGCCGGTGCCACGTGGTTCATGGACTACCGCAATGCGGACGGGTCGATCGCGCAGATGTGCGGCAACGGCGTCCGGGTGTTCGCGCACTACCTCGTGACCCGCGGTCTGGTCGACCCCACGTCCCCCATACTCGTGGGCACCCGCGGAGGGGTGAAGACCGTGACCCTCGTCCCGGACCCCACGGGCGGATCCGCCCCCTGGTACCGCGTCGACATGGGCGTCTGGCGCATGCCGCTGCTGGACACGGACGCGGGTGCGGCGGCGGACGCGGTGGTCACGACCTCGGACCAGGACGTCGCCCGCCCGGCCGTGAGCGTCGATATGGGCAACCCGCACACGGTCGTCGCGCTGCCGGACCTCCAGCAGCTCATCGGTGCTGACCTGGCCGTCGCGCCCGCCGTCCAGCCGGTGCCCGCGGACGGCACGAACGTCGAGTTCATCGTCGTCGACGCGGACGGCGACGGCGACCCGCGCACCGGCACGCTGCGGATGCGCGTGCACGAGCGCGGCGTGGGCGAGACGATGGCGTGCGGCACCGGTGCGTGCGCGGCGGCCCTGGCCGCACGGTTCTGGGCGGGTCCGGACGGACCCGTCGACTGGACCGTCGAGCAGCCCGGAGGACCCGTCCGCGTCGAGATCGAGGGGCCGCGCGTCTTCCTCTCCGGCCCCGCGGTCCTCGTCGCGGACGCGACGCTGCTGACCCAGGACTGAGGTCGCGCGGCCGGACCGCGGTGCGCGGGTGCGGCGGGGAAGGCCCTCAGGGCCTGCGCGTCACCTGCAGGATCCGGAACCCCTTCGCCGTCGCCGTGCGCTCGACGTCGCAGTCCGCACCGAACTCGCGCTCCAGCCACCCGCGCAGCGAATCCGCTCCCAGCTTCTTCGCGACGACGAGGTGTGCGGCCCCGCCCGGCTCCAGCCGGGGCAGCCACGTGGAGAGCATCCCGTGCAGGACCGACTTGCCCACGCGGATGGGTGGGTTCGACCAGATCGCGGAGAACCGCACCTCGGCCGGGACGTCCTCCGGTGCGACGGTCCGGACGTCCGGCAGCCCCAGCGCCGCGGCGTTGCGGGCCGTGAGCTCACGTGCCCGTTCGTTCACGTCGACGGCCCACACCTGCAAGGGGACACGGGACTCCCGCGCGCGCAGCGCCGCGTCGAGGGCGATGGGCCCCCACCCGCAGCCCAGATCCAGGAGTGCGCCCGGAGAGGGTTCCGGGACGTGCTGCAGGAGGATGCGCGTGCCGGTGTCCACGTGGCCGGGGGAGAAGACACCGCCGGCGGTGTCGACTTCGACGTCCCGGCCGGCCAGCCGGACGGTGAGCGTGCGCAGCCGCGCCTCGCCCGTGGGAGCCTCCGAGAAGTAGTGATCGGCCATGGGACGGAGTCTAAGCGCTGTGGGAGAATGGTCATCCATCCGCAGAGAGGGAGTACATGACGCAGAGCGACGGCTCGACCACCCGGTCCGGGGGACCCGGATCGGACGCGCGGGACGACCGCGACGGTGCGGATCCGATCGACCGCATCCTGGGGCGGGCCTCGGCGCTGGACGCGGGAGGCGTGTCCCGCGAGGAGGCCCACCAGCTCGACGTGCTGGACCGGTCGGCGCTGCGACGTGTCGCCGGCCTGTCGACGGAGCTCGAGGACGTCACGGAGGTCGAGTACCGGCAGCTGCGGCTGGAGCGCGTCGTCCTGGCGGGTCTGTACGAGTCCGGCCGCGGCCACGACGGTGAGACGAGCCTGCGGGAGCTCGCGGCGCTCGCGGAGACAGCGGGCTCGACCGTGCTGGACGGAGTGCTGCAGAAGCGCGACAAGCCGGACCCGCGCACCTACCTGGGCAGCGGCAAGGCGGCCGAGCTCAAGGAGATCGTCGAGGACGTGGGTGCGGACACGGTCATCGTGGATGCGGAGCTGCCTCCCAGCCAGCGACGTGCCCTCGAGGACGTCATCAAGATCAAGGTGATCGACCGCGTCGCTCTCATCCTCGACATCTTCGCCCAGCACGCGAAGTCGCGGGAGGGCAAGGCACAGGTGGAGCTCGCGCAGCTCGAGTACCTCCTGCCGCGCCTGCGCGGCTGGGGCGAGTCGATGTCCCGCCAGGCGGGCGGCCGTGTGGCCGGCGGTGAGGGCATCGGCTCCCGCGGCCCGGGTGAGACGAAGATCGAGCTGGACCGTCGGCGGATCCGCATGCGGATGGCCAAGCTGCGGAAGCAGATCCGCGCGATGGAGCCCGCCCGCCGGACCAAGCGCGCGGACCGCGAACGCAACGCGATCCCCTCGGCGGCGATCGTGGGATACACGAACGCCGGCAAGTCGTCCCTCCTCAACCGGCTCACGGATGCCGGGGTCATGGTCCAGAACCAGCTCTTCGCGACCCTGGACCCCACCGTCCGGCGCGCGCAGACGGAGGACGGCCGCACCTACACGCTCACGGACACCGTGGGCTTCGTGCGGAACCTGCCGCACCAGCTGGTCGAGGCCTTCCGGTCGACGCTCGAGGAGGCGGCGGAGGCGGACCTCATCGTGCACGTCGTGGACGCCTCGCACCCGGACCCCAGCGGACAGATCGCCGCGGTCCGCGAGGTTCTGGCGGATGCGGGCGCCACCGGACTGCCGGAGCTCATCGCGTTCAACAAGTCCGACGCCGCGGACCCCGCGACACTGGCGGGACTCCTCGTCGAGTACCCGGGGTCGATCGCCGTCTCCGCACGCACCGGCGAGGGCCTGACCGCACTCCAGGACACGATCGCCGCGATGCTGCCGGTGCTGGCGCGCGAGCTCACCGTCCTCGTCCCGTTCGAGCGAGGGGACCTCTCCAGCAGGATCCACGACGACGGCGTGGTGCTGGACGAGCGCTTCCTGCCGGAGGGCACACTCCTGCAGGCGCGCGTGGGGGATGCGCTCGCGGCCGAGCTGGAGCCGTACGTCCAACCGGACATGTATGCGGGCACGGATGCGCCCGTCCAGGATCCGGAGGACTCGCAGGACTCCGCCGGATGAGCGGGGTGGGCCCGCTGCTCGAGGCCGCTGTCGCCGCCGTGGGCGGTACGGAGCGCGAGGGGCAGACGACGATGGCCGCCGCCGTCGCGAGTGCCCTGGACGGCGGCAGTCACCTGCTGGTCCAGGCGGGGACGGGGACCGGCAAGTCGCTCGCCTACCTGGTGCCGGCCCTCGACCACGCGACGCGGACCGGCGACCGTGTCATCGTCTCGACGGCGACCCTGGCGCTGCAGGCGCAGATCGTCGATCGGGACCTGCCGCGGCTCATCCGGGCGATCAAGGGCGACCTCACGCGCCGGCCGTCCGCAGCGGTCCTCAAGGGGCGAAGGAACTACGTGTGCCGCCACAAGCTGGACGGCGGCTTCCCCGATGACGAGGCCGGCCTGCTGTTCGACTTCGGCGCGGACCAGACCGCCTCCCGCCCGCCGGCGGAGCGCGGACCCTCCCAGCTGGGCGAGGAGATCACGCGGATCCGCAGCTGGGTGCGCACGACGGAGACGGGTGACCGGGACGATCTGGTGCCGGGTGTGTCCGACCGCGCCTGGTCGCAGGTCTCCGTCAACGCCTTCGACTGCCTGGGTTCGAAGTGCCCCGCGTTCGAGGAGTGCTTCGCGGAGATCGCGAAGATCCGCGCAGGCGGTGCGGACGTCGTCGTGACGAACCACGCCCTGCTGGCGATCGACGCGTTCGGCGACCACGCTGTGCTCCCGGAGCACTCCGCGGTCATCATCGACGAGGCGCACGAGCTGCGTGACCGGGTGACGAACGCGCTGACAGGCAGTCTCACGGGCGCGATGATCGACCACGCGGCGAGCGCGGTGCGGAGGACCGGTCTGGTCCAGGACGGGGTCATCGGGCTCCTCGAGACCGCCGGGGCGGCACTCGTCAAGGCGCTCGACGCCGCCGAGGAGGGGCTGCTCACCCGGTGGCCGCAGGCCCTCGCGTCCGCGGTCGTGCAGGTGCGCGACGCGGCTCGTCAGCTCATCGCGGACCTGGGCACCGGATCGGGCGAGGCGGAACCGGACGCGGGACGGCAGCTGGCCCGTGCCCGGGCCCTCGAGGTGTTCGACGTCGCGACCCGGATCAGCGACGAGGCGGACAACGACGTCGCCTGGGTGACGCGCTCGACCTTCCGCGAGCGGACCACGACCTCGCTGGTCGTCGCGCCGCTGTCCGTCGCGGGCACCATGCGGTCGGGCATCTTCGAGAAGTCGACGGTCGTTGCGACGTCCGCGACGCTGGCGCTGGGGGGCCGCTTCGACGCGGTCGCCGGTGCACTGGGACTCGCCGGACCGGATGCGCCGCGCTACGACGCGATCGACGTGGGCTCCCCGTTCGACTACTCCGCCCAGGGCATCCTCTACGTCGCCTCGCATCTGCCCAGGCCCGGCCGCAGCGGAGCCAGCGCGGAGGCGCTCGACGAACTGGAGGAGCTGCTGCGCGCGTCCGGGGGAGGTGCGCTGGGTCTCTTCTCCTCCCGTGCCGCTGCGCAGGTCGCGGCCGAGGAGATGCGCCGGCGCACGGACCTGCCGATCCTGTCCCAGGGCGAGGACGGTCTCTCGTCCCTCGTCAAGCGGTTCGGGGCGGACGACGAGGCGTGTCTGTTCGGCACGCTGTCGCTCTGGCAGGGAGTCGACGTCCCCGGCCGCACGTGCCGTCTGGTCGTCATCGACCGCATCCCGTTCCCCCGTCCGGACGACCCCCTGGTGCGTGCACGGACGGAGTCCGCGCAGCGCGCCGGTGCGAACGGCTTCATGTCCGTGAGCGCCTCGCACGCCGCGCTGCTGCTGGCGCAGGGGGCGGGCCGCCTCATCCGCTCGACGGGGGACCGGGGCGTCGTGGCGGTGCTGGACGAACGTCTGCGCACCGCGCGGTACGGCGGCTTCCTGGCGGCCTCTCTGCCGCCCATGTGGAGGACCGAGGACCCCGCACTGGTGCGCGGGGCCCTCGAGCGTCTGCGCGACGCGGACGCCTGACGGGGGACCTCCGGCTGATCGTGCCGCGGCACGATCAGCCGGAGGCCCTCAGTCGACGCGGCGGATGACGGCGGCGACGACGCCCATGATCGTCGCGTGGTCGCCGTCGATCGGGTCGTAGAACCGGTTCTGAGGCAGCAGCCACTGCTTGCCGTCCGCGCGCTTGAGCGTCTTGACCGTGGCCTCGTCGTCCAGGAGCGCGGCGACGATCTGCCCGTTCTCCGCGTCCGGCTGTCGGCGGACCACGACGAAGTCGCCGTCGCAGATCGCGGCGTCCTGCATCGAATCCCCCACGACGTTGAGGAGAAACAGCTCGCCTGACCCCACGACCTGGCGCGGCAGCGCGAAGACGTCCTCGACGTCCTGCTCCGCGAGGATGGGACCGCCCGCGGCGATCCGGCCCACGACGGGAACCATCGCCGTGTTGGGAGTGGGATCGATGCCCTTGCGGACCTCCTCCGGCGGCGTGACGACCTCGATCGCCCTCGGACGCTTGGGGTCGCGGCGCAGGTAGCCCAGTCGCTCCAGCTGGGAGAGCTGGTGGGCGACGGAGGACAGGGACGCCAGTCCCACGGACTTGCCGATCTCACGCATGCTGGGCGGGTACCCGTTCACGTACACCGCGCGCTCGATCGTCTCGAGCACCAGCCGCTGCCGCTGGGTCAGCCGCGTGTCGCCCTCGGCCGCCGATCCGCCGGGCAACTCCACCTCCTCGCTCTGCGCCCTGCGCACCACTTCGATCTCCTCGTCGAGGCCGCTGGTCCGCGGCCGGCCTCTGCGCCGCTGCTGCTCCGGAGTCATCGCCGTTGTCCTCCCCATCCCTGACGGGTGCCGTCACCTGTCGTGTCACCTGCGTGAACGCTGCGACGCGTGGCTGTGTCCGTGCCTCGTGATCGACTCAGACGCATGACCGCACCACAGACGTTCGATTCCCATCATCGCATATCCGTTCGAAAGAATCTGGACTTTCCGTCGAACGCGGTGTTCAATAGTACAAGCGTTCGAAACCAGGCGGGACGGCACGGATCGTCCCCGCATCACGCAGGAGGTGGCGACATGAGTGCAGCAGTGCTCACCCGGCAGACGCAGGTGCGACCCGCGGCGGCCGTGCGCGGGACCGCGGACGGCGCGGGACGGACCTCCGCGCGCCGGATCGGTGCGACCCAGCGCGCCCGGCTGATCCGCACCGCCTGCCTCGCGGCCGTGCTGCTGGCGGTCCTGCTGGGCGTGCTGGCCGCGGTGTGGTCTCCCACGGCGGCGGCGGAGGAGGCCGGGCCGGCCCCGCAGACCGTCACCGTCGTGGTGGAGGAGGGGGAGAGCCTGTGGTCCGTCGTCGTCGACCGGTCCTATGACCGGGATCCGCGGGTCGTCCTGGACGAGGTGCAGACCCTCAACGGGATGAGCACCGGCGTGGTCCACCCCGGTCAGGTCCTCGAACTGCCCGCGCGCTAAACTCCATGCGTGACTTCACTCGGCTCCCTTCCGCTGCGGGACGACCTGCGCGGTCGCTCACCGTACGGCGCGCCCGTCATCGACGTGCCCGTCCGGCTCAATGTCAATGAGAACGCGTTCGCGGTCCCCGCGGACGTCACCGCGGCACTCCAGGCCCGCATCGCGGACGTCGCCGCCTCGCTCAACCGCTATCCGGACCGGGAGTTCACCGGCCTGCGCACCCTGCTCGCCCGGTATCTGACGGACGTCCTCACACGCGAGGGCGCTGCGGACGCCGCAATCGATCCCAGCATGATCTGGGCCGCGAACGGCTCCAACGAGGTGCTGTTCCACATCCTCCAGGCCTTCGGCGGGCCGGGCAGGACCGTCTTGGGCTTCACACCCAGCTACTCGATGCACCCCCTCATCACCCAGTCGACCGGCGCCCGGTGGGTCGAGGTCCCGCGCGGTGAGGGCTACGTGATCACCGCGGACGCTGCGCGGACGGCCATCCGGCAGCACGACCCGGACGTCGTCTTCCTCTGCACTCCCAACAACCCCACCGGCAACCGCACTCCGCTCGAGGTCATCGAAGCGGTCTGCGACGCGGCCCGTGGCATCGTCATCGTCGACGAGGCCTACGCGGAATTCGCGGGGCCGGACTTCCGCACGGCGCTGTCGCTGCTGCCCGGGCGCCCGCACCTCGTCGTCTCGCGGACGATGAGCAAGGCGTTCGCGTTCGCCGGCGCACGCGTGGGGTACGCGGCCGCGGATCCGGCGCTCATCGACGGTCTGCGGCTCGTGCGGATGCCCTATCACCTCTCGTCCCTCACCCAGGCGGCCGCCGAGGCCGCGCTCCAGCACCCGGAATCGCTCCTGGCGGGTGTGCGGGAACTGGCGCAGCAGCGCGACGCGATCGTCGACCGCCTGCGTGCCCTGGGGTTCGACGTCGTCGAGTCGGACGCGAACTTCGTCCTGTTCTCCGGCGTCGCGGACCCCGCCCTGCTGTGGCAGCGGCTGGTGGACCGCGGTGTCCTGATCCGTGACGTGGGAATCCCGGGGTCCCTCCGGGTCAACGCCGGGACGCCGGAGGAGACGACGGCGTTCCTCACCGCTGTGGAGGACATCCTGTCCGCCCACCCCGACACCCTTGGAAGGAGCTCCCAGTGACCCAGCGCACCGCGCGAGCGCAGAGGACGACCAGCGAATCGGACGTGCGGGTGTCGGTCGACCTCGACGGCACCGGTGTCTCGACGATCGACACGGGCGTGCCATTCTTCGACCACATGCTCACCGCGCTGTCGAAGCACTCGCTCATCGACATGGACATCCAGGCCACGGGCGATGTCCACATCGACGTGCACCACACCGTGGAGGACACCGCGATCACCCTGGGGCGCGCCCTGGGCGAGGCGCTGGGGGACAAGGCGGGCATCCGCCGCTACGGCGATGCGACCGTCCCCCTCGACGAAGCCCTCGCACAGGCCGTCGTGGACGTGTCCGGGCGCCCCTACTTCGTCCACGAGGGCGAGTCGGAGGCGCAGCGGTACCACCTGGTGGGCGGCCACTTCACGGGCTCGATGACCGGGCACGCGCTCGAATCCCTCGCGTTCCACGCGGGCCTCACGATGCACGTCCGACTGCTGGCCGGTCGCGATCCCCACCACATCGTCGAGGCGCAGTTCAAGGCCGTGGCCCGCGCTCTGCGCACGGCCGTGGAGCCGGACCCGCGGTCCACCGGCGTGCCGTCCACGAAGGGGGCCCTGTGAGCCGTACGGTCATCGTCACCCCGTTCGGGCGACCCGACCAGCTGGCAGCAGCGTGCGTCCTGTCGGACATCGAGGGGGACGTCGTCCCCCTGGGTGACTTCTCCGCGATCGTGCAGCAGGGGACGGACATCGCGGCGGGCAACCGCGCGGCCGCCGCGATCTCACGGCTGACGGGCAAGCACGAGGTGCTGCTCATGGTCCGCAGCGAGGAGCAGATCGACGCGGCGCACTACCGCAGGGGCGAGCGGGAGGCGGACGTGCCCGCCGGCCTCGCCCTGTCGAACCTGCCGGACGACCTCGAGCGCCTGCTCCTCGAGACCGCCCAGCCGCGGGACATCGAGGGGTGGATCGACACTTCCACGATGTCGAAGCTGGACGCGTCACGGGCGACGATGACACCCCAGCGCACCGCTCTGGCCCGGGCCGCACTGCTGTGGATCGTCGTCGCACTCCTCGCCCTGGTCGTCCTCGTCTTCGGCGCCGTGCAGGGCCTCGGCGGGTCCGTCATGGGCTGGATCGTCGCCGTCTTCGGAGCAGCCGTCCTCGTCGCGTCCCTCGTGCGCGTCCGCGGCCTGCTGGGTGCGGGGAGGTCCCGATGACCGCTGCGCGCGTGGCCGTGCTCGACTACGGTTCCGGCAACGTGCACTCCGCCGTGCGCGCGCTGGAGCGCACCGGGGCCTCGGTCGTCCTCACCGCGGACACGACTCTCATCGAGGAGGCCGACGGCCTCGTGGTCCCCGGTGTCGGAGCCTTCGCGTCCGTCATGGACGCCCTCGCATCGGCCGGTGGTGTCGACCTGCTGCGCGACCGCCACTCCCGGGGCCGACCCACGCTGGGCATCTGCGTGGGGATGCAGGTCCTGTTCTCCGCCGGTACGGAGCACGGCACGCGGACGGAGGGCGTCGCGCTGTGGCCGGGCGAGATCGCGCGACTGGACTCGCCCCTCGTCCCGCACATGGGATGGTCGCGGGTGCACGCCCCCGCCGGCTCCCGTCTGTTCGCGGGTCTGCAGGATGAGTACTTCTACTTCGTCCACTCCTACGCAGCACCGACGGGTCCGCCCGAGGCCCTCACCGCGACCGCGGACCACGGAGGCGCCTTCGCGGCGGCCGTCGAGGACGGCGCCACGGTCGCCACCCAGTTCCACCCGGAGAAGTCCGGGGACGCCGGCGCAGCCCTCCTGGCCAACTGGGTCCGCACACTGACCGAACGACCACACGACCACCCGACCTCGGAGGAACAGCAATGACCCCGCTCGTGGAGACCCCCGCCCTCACCCTGCTGCCCGCAGTCGACGTCGCGGACGGCCAGGCCGTCCGCCTCGTGCAGGGCGAGGCCGGCACGGAGACGGTCTACGGCTCGCCGCTCGAAGCCGCCGGCTCGTTCGAGCAGGAGGGTGCAGAGTGGATCCACCTCGTCGATCTGGACGCCGCCTTCGGACGCGGCACCAACTACGATCTCCTGCGCAAGGTGACGAAGTCCCTGTCGATCAAGGTGGAACTGTCCGGCGGCATCCGGGACACGGAGTCCCTGGAGCGTGCGCTCGACACCGGTGCGGAGCGCGTCAACATCGGCACCGCCGCGCTCGAGGACCCCGAGTGGACGGCGGAGGTCATCGCACACTACGGCGACAAGATCGCGATCGGCCTGGATGTGCGCGGACGCACGCTCGCCGCACGCGGGTGGACGCGCGACGGCGGCGACCTCTACGAGGTGTTCGATCAGCTCGAGGCCGCCGGCTGCACGCGCTACGTCGTGACGGACGTGACGAAGGACGGCACGCTCAAGGGACCCAACACGGAGCTGCTCGCGGACCTGGCCGCCCGCACGGACCGACCGATCGTGGCTTCCGGCGGCATCTCGACCCTCGACGACATCGCCGCGCTGCGCGAACTGGTGCCCGCGGGCGTCGACTCGGCGATCGTCGGCAAGGCTCTCTACGCGGGACGCTTCACGCTCGCCGAGGCGCTCGACGTCGCCGGACGCTGAGATGACGGACCCCACCGGAGGCTCGCCGCAGATCCCCGCGCACCTGCAGGGGGCCATGGGCGGGCCCGCGGACTCCGCGGGCGTCCCGTGGGGAGGGCGTGAGCTCCATTCCAATCCTTTTGCGGGGGACACGGGCGAGGCGGACCCCGGGCTGCTGGAGGCTCTGCGTGCGGTCGCGGCCCAGCCGCTGGAGCCGCAGCGGCATCAGCGCGTGCTGAGTGCGCTGGCGGGAGCACGGCTGTACGCACCCATCCTGCCCACGGTGCTGGAGCAGACGGTCGACGACCGCGGTCTCATGCACGACAACTCCTCGGAGATGGCGATGGTGCGCCTCACCTCCGGGGACGGCCGGGAGGCGACACCCGCGTTCACGGACATCCCCGCACTCACCGCATGGCACCCGGACGCCCGGCCGGTCCCCATCGAGGCGGAGCGGCTGGGCGCCGCCGCTGTCGAGGAGGGGGCCCAGCTGGTCGTCCTCGACCCCGGCACCCCGCACACGTTCCTGCTGCGCCGGCCGGCGCTGTGGTCGTTCCTGCAGGGGCTGCCGTGGGTCCCGGCGTGGGCGGACGCGGCCGTGGCGTCCGCACTCAGGACCGCGACGGGGGAGTTCGGTTGGATCACCGGTGTGGGGCTGGGGCCGGCGTCCCGTGCCGTGCACGCCGGGGGGACGGAGGTCCGGATCGAGGTCCGGGCGGCCGCTGCTCCCACCCCTCAGCAGAGTAAGCAGCTGCAGGACGCCCTGGCCGCCAGTGCGCCGCTGGTCGAGCGGATCGACTCGCTGGCGCTCACCTTCACGCAGGGCTGACGGACCGCGACGCGGACCTCAGGCCCGTGGTGCGGCCCGTCCGGCCCGCTGCTCAGCGGACCGGACCGGTGTACTTCTCCCCGGGCCCCTTGCCGGGCTCGTCGGGGACCGTGGAGGCCTCGCGGAAGGCGAGCTGGAGGGACCGCAGCCCATCGCGCAGCGGGCGCGCGTGCTGGTCGCCCACCTCCGGCGCGCCGGCCGTGATGAGACCCGCCAGCGCCGTGATGAGCTTCCGCGCCTCGTCCAGATCGATGAGATCCTCCGCCCGTTCCGAGTCCGTGTCCTCGCTGAGGCCCAGCTTGACCGCGGCGGCGCTCATGAGGTGGATCGCGGCGGTCGAGATGACCTCGACGGCCGGCACCTCGGAGATGTCGCGGACCGCCTGCGCGGTCGTGTCGTCCTGCGCGGCAGGCGAAGTGGACGCCGCGGCGTCGGGATCGAAGCTGAAGGAATGCGTCTGGCTCATGCTCTCCAGTCTCCCACACCGCTGATGTGCACTTCTGGGGGAAGTCGCGTATGATCGGATGCGTGCGAAGAGGGGCTTCGAGCTCCCACCTGGATCGCTCATGGCGATCGGGTACCTTTCGATGCGATCCCACCGGTCGCATCGAGCAGTGACGGTCGACCCCCGGTCGGTCGTCCACTGCGGAGTTTCCAAGGCCCCTCTGCATCGGCAGTCGGGGCCTTCTTCCGTTCTCGACCGCCGCAGAACATCTTCAGTCGAGAAGGAGCAGCACATCAGCGAGCCACGTATCAACGACAAGATCCGGGTCCCGGAAGTCCGCCTCGTCGGACCCAACGGGGAGCAGGTGGGCATCGTCGCAATGCGCAAGGCCCTTGACCTCGCCCGTGAAGCGGACCTCGATCTCGTCGAGGTGGCACCGCAGGCCAAGCCCCCCGTCGCCAAGCTCATGGACTTCGGCAAGTTCAAGTACGAGTCGGCGCAGAAGGCGCGCGAAGCCCGCAAGAACCAGGCCAACACGGCTCTCAAGGAGATCCGGTTCCGGCTCAAGATCGATGAGCACGACTACGAGACCAAGAAGGGCCACGTCACGCGGTTCCTCACGGGCGGGGACAAGGTCAAGGTCATGATCATGTTCCGCGGTCGCGAGCAGTCGCGACCGGAGATGGGCGTGCGCCTCCTCAATCGACTCGCGGAGGACGTGTCCGAACTGGGCACGGTTGAGTCGGCACCCCGGGTCGATGGCCGCAATATGGTCATGGTCATCGCACCCACGAAGTCCAAGGCCGACGCGAAGGCGGAGTCGCGCGAAGCGTCCGCCGGATCGAAGGGCTCGCGTGCGGAGGTCAAGTCCCGCCGCGACCGCGAAGCACAGGCGAAGGCCCAGGTCCGCGAGGAGCAGCGCTCCGAGCAGGGTTCCTGACCCGCCCCGCCTGACGACACGATGTAAGGAGAACGGCACCATGCCGAAGCAGAAGACTCACAGCGGCGCCAAGAAGCGTCTGCGCCTCACGGGCAGCGGCAAGGTCATGCGCGAGGGCGTCAACAAGCGCCACCTCGCCGAGCACAAGTCCTCGCGCCGCAAGCGCCGGATCTCGATGGACCAGGTGCTGACGGGGGGCGACCGGGCCAAGGGCCTCAAGCTCCTCGGCAAGCGCTGATCAACCGGACAGCAGACATTCGAGGCCGCATCACCGGGCAGCCCGACGGGCACCGTGATGCCGCCGCACCAGGGCCGCGCCACCGCGGCCATATCCACAAGGAGTACACGTGGCACGTGTGAAGAGGGCGGTCAACGCCAAGAAGAAGCGCCGGGTCGTTCTGGACCGGGCGAGCGGCTACCGCGGACAGCGTTCGCGCCTGTACCGCAAGGCCAACGAACAGGTCATCCACTCGCTGGTCTACAGCTACCGCGACCGTCGTGCGCGGAAGGGCGACTTCCGTCGTCTCTGGATCCAGCGCATCAACGCCGGCGCTCGCGCGAACGGCATGACCTACAACCGCTTCATCCAGGGTCTCAAGGCCGCAGGCGTCGAGGTCGATCGCCGCATGCTGGCCGAGCTGGCCGTCAACGACCAGGCGACGTTCGCAACGCTCGTCAAGGTCGCGAAGGACGCGCTCCCCTCGGACGTGAACGCACCCAAGACTTCCGCAGCCTGAGCTGCACCCTGATCGACCCCTGACGGCGGGGCCGGACGATCCGTACGCGGATCGACCGGCCCCGCCGTCGTCATGTCCCGGCCCGCCGGCGCGTGGGTAGGCTTGAGCGCATGGATCTGCATCCCGGCCTCACCGGTCCCGTCGTCACGCGCCCCGACTCGCCGCGGATCAAGGAGGCCGCGAAGCTCGCGAAGCGCACGTGGCGGACGAAGGCCCGCCGCTTCATCGTGGAGGGCCCGCAGGCGGTGCGCGAGGCACTGGTGCGGCACGGCGAGCGCTCTCCGGCGGCGGTGACCCTGCCCGGTCGCGGGGGTGCGGACGGCGAGTCCGCCCCACGTGCGGACGGCGCGGTCGTCGATGCGTGGGCGACGGCCCAGGCCG
>DYUK01000154.1 GCA_020743695.1 Brevibacterium senegalense
ACACGAAGGGCGATGCGCTGGAGACGATCACCCATCTCATCGAGGACCACACCTCGGGTCTCCTGGACGCCCCCGCGGATCCGCGTGAGGACGCCGTCATCGAGCTGCTGGAGTCCCGCGGCGTCGACTTCGCGGACTGGGACGGCTTCCACCGCCTCGAGTCCGCGGAGCAGGCGCTGGGCGAGCCGCAGGGGCGCGAGCGCGTCAAGATCCCCACGCGTGACGGGATGCTCGAGCACTCCCGCCGCCGCGTCGACGCGCACGTGGGCTGACCCCACCCCAGATCCCGCGACACGCACGAACGGCGAAGGCCGCCGCACCGATCGGTGCGGCGGCCTTCGCCGTGTGCGGGAGTCCCCGGATCAGGAGATCGGGGAGCCGTCCTCGTTGAGCGCGGGGTACACGCCGTTCTCGTCGTGGACCTCGCGGCCCGTGACCGGCGGGTTGAAGACGCAGACCATGCGCATCTCGTGCTCGGTGCGCACCGTGTGCTTGTCGTGCTTGTCCAGCAGGTACATCGTGCCGTCGCGCAGCTCGTGGACCTCGCCGGTCTCCTCGTTCGTGATCGTGCCGGAACCTCCCACGCAGTACACGCCCTCGATGTGGTTCTGGTAGTGGAACGTGGAGGTGGTGCCGGCGAACAGGGTGGTCTCGTGGAACGAGAAGCCCACGCCCTCGCGGGCGAGGACCATGCGGCGGCTGCGCCAGTTGTCGCTGACGATGTCGCGCTCGGTGCCGTTCAGATCGTCGATGTTCACGACGTACATGTGTGGTCTCCTGTCAGGTGGAGGAATGGGGGAGCGGACACGGGGGCCCGCGGGTGGCTCCGCACCCGTGCCCCGCCGCTCATGCGGCGGGGCACGGGGTGGTGGGTCGGAAGGGTCAGGCGGCCGGGGCCTCGGTGGCGGTGGGGGTCTCCACTGCGGGACCGGTGACGGTCCGGATGGCCGCCTCGAGGATGTCGAGGCCGCGGGCCAGGTCCTCCGCGGAGATGGTGAGCGGCGGCATGAGCTTGACGACCTCGTCCTGCGGGCCGGACGTCTCGATGAGCAGACCGTTGCGGAAGGCCTCCGCCGCGATCTTGTTCGCCGCCTCCGGGTCGTCGAAGACGATGCCGGTCAGCAGGCCGCGACCGCGGACGCCCGCACCGCTGGTGGACAGCGCGATCGCCTCGATGCGGGACTGCAGCGTGTCGATCGTGCCCGCCAGGCGCGACTGGAAGTCCGGGTCGGCCCAGAACTCGCGCAGGGCGGCGGTGGCCGTCACGAACGCGGGGTTGTTGCCGCGGAACGTGCCGTTGTGCTCGCCCGGCGACCAGATGTCCAGCTCCGGGCGGAACAGGGTGAGTGCCATCGGCAGGCCGGAGCCGGAGATCGACTTCGACAGGCAGACGATGTCCGGGGTGATGCCCGCCTCCTCGAAGCTGAAGAAGGTGCCCGTGCGGCCGCAGCCGGCCTGCACGTCGTCGACGATCAGCAGGATCTCGTGCTCCTGGCACAGCTCGGACAGGCGGCGCAGCCAGTCGAAGCGGGCCGAGCGGAGGCCGCCCTCGCCCTGGACCGTCTCGACGATGATCGCGGCCGGCTTGTCGACGCCCGAGCCGGAGTCCTCGAGGACGCGCTCCAGCCAGATGAAGTCCGGCGTCTCGCCGTCCAGGTAGTCGTCGTAGGGGATCTTCGACGAGTTGGTGAGCGGGATGCCCGCACCCTGGCGCTTCATCGAGTTGCCGGTCACGGACAGCGAGCCCAGCGTCATGCCGTGGAACGCGTTCGTGAACGACAGGATGTGCTGGCGACCCGTGTACTTGCGGGCCAGCTTGAGCGCGGCCTCGACCGTGTTCGTGCCGGTGGGTCCGGGGAACATGACCTTGTAGTGCAGATCGCGGGGCTCCAGGATGACGTCCTTGAACGTCTGCAGGAACTCACGCTTGGCAGGCGTCATCATGTCCATGCCGTGCAGGACGCCGCCGGACTGCAGGTACTCGACGAGCGGCTTCATGACGGCCGGGTGGTTGTGGCCGTAGTTGAGCGCGCCGGCTCCGGAGAAGAAGTCGACGTACTCGGTGCCGTTGGAGTCCGTCTGGGTGGCGCCGGAGGCCTGGACGAACTCGACCGGCCAGCTGCGCGAATAGCTGCGGACCTCGGACTCGAGCGAGTAGAAGATGTCGGTCATGGTGGTTCTCACCTTCCTGGGGCATCGACCCCTGGGATTCGACCGGACGGGAGCCGCTTCTCGGCTGCTGGACCGAACGGTCCGGACGCGGGACGGGATGGCTGCCCGTGGCGCCCAGTGAACTGGGTGCGGTGCGGTGACCGCGGGTGCTCCGTGCTCAGCCGGCGGGGGTGCCGGCGGCTGCGGGGCGCAGGGGAGCGATCTCGTGGAGATGCTCCGTGTCATGCCCGTCCGGGTAGTCCTCCGGACGGAACAGCGGCGAGGTCGCGAGCTCTGCGCCGTGGCGCTTCGCGAAGGACGCGAAGAGCTTCTGCGAGGGCTCGTTGTCCGCCGTGATCGTGGTCTCGAGGCGTCCGGCGCCCGTGCGGGCGGCCAGCTCGTCGAGCATCCGACCCGCCAGGCCGTGTCCGCGGGCGGCGGAGTCGACCGCGACCTGCCAGATCATGAGCGTGTCCGGGGAATCCGGTCGCATGTATCCGGTGACGAATCCGACCGGTGCCCCGTCGAGCGTCGCGAGGACGGAGGTGGCTGCGAAGTCGCGGGCCCACAGGAGGTAGGCGTACGACGTGTTGAGATCCAGCACCTTCGAGTCGCGGGCCAGCGTCCACATGTGCTTGCCGTCGTCGAGCGAGGGCTGTCGGAGTTCGATCGTTCCCGCTGCGGCGGTCGGGGAATCCGAGGCCGGGGAGGCAGGGGTCGTGGTGGGCGGATGGACTGTGTCTGCCTGAGTCACGCCTTCCAACCTAACGGCGTGAGGCACGATGGCAACCGGCCTCCGGGCGCTCCTGAGCGCGATCGGCGGGGCTCGTACGGGGGTGCGCGGAGCGGAGTGCGACCCCCGCGACGGCACTGGTGGTGGGGGTGAGCGGGGGTCGTGGATCCCGGTCGTAAGCGGGCGATGGAACTCGGGTTCCACCGATGGGTGACCGTTATCGGGTCGTTATCGTGCGTTCGGATGCTGAGAAGAAACGTGGTGTGGGTCACGGATATGCGCGGGCCGTGCGTGCGAGAGGGGCGCTCCTGTCGGGCGGGGCCGGAGATGCCCGGTCCGGTCAGCCGCCCGCGACCAGCTTCCGGAAGCTCTCCGCCTGCTCCGTGAGCGGCCACGCGAGGGTGTCGCCCACAGCCACCTGCTCGCGGTCGGCGGGAGCGAGGAGATCGCCCAGTGCGTCCAGTGCTTCCAGGTCGAGGTACTTGCCCTCGAAGGCGCAGGGGACCTCGTGGGGGATGCCGTCCACGGTCAGCCCCAGGATGCCCTCGTCCTCTCCCTCCTCGCGGCGGGCGAAGACGTCCGTCACGTCCGTGCGGTCCAGTGCCGCGGCGAGCGCGTCGATCTGCGGGGGCCAGTCGACGTCCTCGCGCAGCTCCTGCTCCGTGGCGTCCGGATTGCGGTCGAGTCCGTGGCGGGCGAGTGCGTCGATCCGATCGTCGAGGCTCAGGTCCTCGGTCCGCTGCTGCGCGCCGATCGCCTCCGCCCAGTCCGCGTCGATCCGCTCCTGCGTGGCCATGAGGGCATCGAGCTTCGTGGGCGGGTCCTCCGGGGTCCAGCGCGGGACCTCCTCCGGGGCGGGTAGGCCCGCGGTCCGAAGGTCGTCGGGCAGGTCGGATTCGATGAGTGCGGCGCGGTGCGATGCGTCCTCTGAGCTGCGGACTGCGGTCACCCACTCGTCCCGCCAGCGGATCGTCGGGGCGATGAACTGCTCGAGGAGTCGCGCGAACGCGGGTGCGTGTGCGCGGGGGAGTGCGGCGACGTCGAAGAGGTTCGAGCTCTTCGCGCCGTGGTCGGAGAAGTCGACCAGCGCGGTCTCCGGGGTCTCCGCGGCGCGCAGCAGGAGGGGGCGCAGGGCCGTCCTGTCGCCGCTGGTCCAGGAATGGTGCTGGTCGCCCACGACGACCTCGGCGGTGTGGAGGAAGGGGTTGTGGCCCTTCGTGAAGGAGGTGACCTGCACGGCGGGGGTGTCGACGCCCGTGAGTGAGCAGACACGGCTGAGGAACAACTCGATCGAGGCCTGCAGCTTCTTGCCGCTGGGGCTGCGGTGCTCCGCGTGCGGGTCGTCCACGGTCACGACTGCGTCGACCGCGCGGCGACCCCCGACCGTCTCGAAGAGCAGCCACCAGTACGCGGCGCGCACGTGCGGCGGGACGGGGCCGGGGCCCGCGGTCGAGGTGAGCTGGTCCGGGGTCACGCCCCGGGCGACGGTGTGCTAGATGTACTTCCCTGTGAGGTTGTGAACGCGGTCCGCTGGTGAAAGACCCGCGATAGCGGTGTGGGCTGGGTGGGGAATGCGGGTGAGGGGTCCGGTGTGTGGGAGCGGTCCGGCGCGGGCCGGTCGCCGCGGAGGAGGGAGCGGATGCGGTCCAGGAACGACATGGCGGGCCTTCCGATGACGACGCGGTCACCGCCAGCCTACGCACATCCGCGTGCGCGTCAGGGGCGCGCCGACGGGCGGCGCGCCCCTGACGCGGGGTGGAGGGCCGGCCTCAGCGGTAGTTGACGAACTGCAGGTCGACGTCCAGGTCCTTGCCCTTGAGCAGGGCGATGACGGCCTGGAGGTCGTCGCGCTTCTTCGAGCTCACGCGCAGCTCGTCACCCTGGATCTGCGCCTTGACGCCCTTGGGGCCCTCGTCGCGGATGATCTTCGAGATCTCCTTCGCGTTCTCCTTGTCGATGCCCTCCTTGAGGGTCGCATCGATGCGGTGCTCCTTGCCGGACGGGTAGGGGTCGCCCGCCTCGAGGGACTTGAGCGAGATGCCGCGACGCACCAGCTTCGACTGGAAGACGTCCAGCACGGAGGACACGCGGTCCTCGCCGTCCGCGCGCATCTGGATGGCCTCGCCCTTCCACTCGATCGCGGCGCCGGACCCCTTGAAGTCGTAGCGGGAGGAGATCTCCTTCGCCGCCTGGTTGAGCGCGTTGTCCGCCTCCTGCCGGTCGATCTTGCTGACGATGTCGAAGCTGGAATCCGATGCCATGGCTGCCTCCTGTGATGGGCGTCGTGACGGGTGCCGCGCGTCGTCGCGGCACGGTGCCGACCATGCTAGTCCAGGGGTGGTTCGCCCCGATTCGCGCCACCCCCGTCCGAGGTGTATGATTCCTCAGGTGCTCTTCGGAGTGCGACGGCAGATTGCCCGAGCGGCCAAAGGGAGCTGACTGTAAATCAGCCGGCACAGCCTTCGTAGGTTCGAATCCTACATCTGCCACCCGCTGTCAGAGGCCCGTCGTCCAGTGTTTGCGCTGGTCGGCGGGCCTCTGGCATACCCGGAGGACCCCACCTCCACCGCCGGATCGACCCGGTGACGGAACCGGCACACAACGACCCCGCCGCGCGCCCGCGGTGACAGTAGTCTGGTGCCCATGCGCTCTCCCGTTCACTCGTACCTGCTGTCTCTGCACGAGACCGTCTACGGCACCGATCCTTTCGCCGCATCACGCCTGTCGCGGCACCGCACGGTGGCGGCGGCGGAACCGGAGGCGCACGCGAAGGTCCTCTACGGCGCCGACCCCACGCAGTTGGGCATCGCGATGACGATGGCGGACGGGCACACCTACCAGGTGGGCGACGCGGACGTGGAGTTCTCCATCCAGTCGATCTCCAAGGTGTTCGTCTACGCGCTCGCACTCATGGACTCGGGCTTCGACGCGGTCGACTCGAAGATCGACGTCGAGCCCTCCGGCAGCGCGTACAACGACATCTCGTCCGAGTCCGGCAGCGGTCGCCCCAAGAACCCCCTCATCAACATCGGTGCGATCGCGTCCGTCTCCCTCGTGCGGCCGGACGAGGGGCAGACGGTGTTCGACCGGGTCCTCGAGACGATGTCCGCCTGCGCGGGCCGGGAGCTGTCACTCGACCAGGACGTGTACGAGCAGGAGCTGGCCGGGGGCGCCCACAACCGGGGACTGGCGTGGTTCCTGTCCTCGTGGGGGATCATCGACGGCGATCCCGTGGACGCGTTCGACGACTACTCGCGGCAGTGCGCCGTCTCCGTCACTGCGGCGGACCTGTCCGTCATGGCCTCGACCCTGGCCAACCTGGGTGTCAATCCGGTCACAGGGCAGCGCGTGTTCACGGAGGACGTCGTCGAGCGCGTGCTCTCCGTCATGACCACGTGCGGCATGTACGACGACTCCGGCGACTGGGTCACGACCGTGGGACTGCCCGCCAAGAGCGGTGTGGGCGGCGGCATCATCTCCGTGCTGCCCGGCCAGTTGGGCATCGCGACGTTCTCGCCGCCGCTGGACGAGCACGGCAACAGCGCCAGCGGCATCATCGTGCACGAGGAGATGTCCGCGGACCTGGGTCTGCACTTCGTGCGTGCGGCGTCGGTCGGCCGCTCGTCCGTCCGCGGCCACGGGACCATCGACGTGATCCATTCGACCGTGCGCCGCCCGGCGGAGGCGGATCTCGTCCTCGCGGAGCACGGTGACCACGCGCACGTCGTCGAGCTGGTGGGCGACATCCAGTTCGCCGGGTTCGAGGCCGTCTCCCGCCTCATCGGTGAGCTGGACGATCCGCTGTGCGTCGTCCTCGACCTCACGAAGGTCGACAACCTCTCCCTCTCGACGATCGACAGCCTCTATCGGCTGGCCGCCGCCATGGACGATGCCGGCATCGACCTGTCGATCGTCGATCCCGACCATCTGCTGGAGGAGCACCTGGAGGACCTGGGGATCGAGTCCTTCCGGCTGCGCTACGCCGCACTGGCCTGGGCGGAGAACCTGGTGCTGCGGCACTTCGGCGACGAGTCGTGCTTCTACAGCCCGGAATACGCGAACGCCCCCATGCTGGACGAGCTCCGGGCGGAGGACCGTCGGATCGTCGTCGATCTGCTGGTGCAGCAGCGCTACCGGGAGGGCGAGACGGTGCGCGCGATCGGCGACCCGTTCGACGGCATCCGCTTCATGCGGTCCGGCGAGGTGCGGACGTACAGCGCGGACGGCAGCCTGCTGGCGGTGCTGCGCGCCGGCACCACCTTCGGGGAGTTCGCGTTGAATCCGGACGGTGGCCAGCCCTTCGACATGATCGTCACGCGCGACACGACGCTCGACTTCCTGCCGGCGGAGGACATCGACCGGCTCATGGTCGACCACCCCTCCACCGCCGCCGCCCTGTGGCGCAGCATCACCGTCAACGGCTACACGCGACTGGCCCAGGCCGTCCGAGGAGAGGCGCAGTTCCACTGATGGACACCCCCACCGCGACCGCATCCGCCGCGACGAGCTCCGGCGCGACGACCTCCGGTTCCGCCGCGACCGCCCCCCGCGGCGTCCTGGGCCGCACGTGGGCCGACCGGGTCCGCGACGCCTCGATCGCGCACGCGGACGTCGCGGGCACCCCGCTCGTGACGGACCGGCCGTGGATCATCGCGCACCGCGGCTACTCCGCCGCCGCACCGGAGAACACGCTGGCCGCCGTCGACGCCGCTCGCATGATCGGCGCGGACTGGATCGAGGTCGATCTGCACGTGAGCGCGGACGGCACCCCCATCGTCATCCACGACCAGTCGGTCGATCGGACGACGGACGGCTCCGGGCAGGTCGCCCGCCTGGACGACGACGCGCTGTCCCGGCTGGATGCGGGCTCGTGGGCCGGCCCCGGATTCGCCGGTCAGCGCCTGCCCAAGCTCGACACGCTGCTGACGGACGTGTCGGCGAAGGGCGGTCGCCTGCTGCTGGAGCTCAAGGGGGAGTGGTCGCCCGGCGCCGTCGCATCCGTCGCGGGATCCATCATCGACGCGGGGATGGCGGACCGCACGCTGGTCCAGAGCTTCGCGCCGGGCACGCTCGCCCACCTGCGCGACATCGCCCCGATGGTCGAGCGCTGCCTCCTGCGCACCGTCCCCCGCGAGGAGGACATGGCCGTCGTCGAGGAGCTCCAGGCCATCGCCTACAACCCCTCCGTCCGCGGCTTCTTCCTGCGCCGCGCGGTCGTCGACCAGTTCCTGGACTCCGGATGCGGCGTGTTCGTCTGGACCGTCGACGACCCCTCCTCGTGGGAGAAGCTGCTGGGCGCCGGCGTCCAGGGCATCATCACGAACCGGCCTGCGACGCTCCAGGGATTCATCACCGCGAAGTTCGAGGCCCTCCCGTGACGACCGTCCTGCCGCGGCGACCGCTGGCCGTCGTGACGGGTTGGGCTGTTGCCGGGTTCCTGCTGGTGGGCACCGTCCCCGCCGCCGAGGCCGTGGCCGCCACCGCGGACGCCTCACCGGCCGCCGCCCAGGCGACCGCCTCCGCGACTCCCGGTGCGGACGCGTCCGCCACCGGGGCCCCGGAGTCCGCGGCACAGGACCCGGCCGTGGAGTCGATGCGAGCCCAGGCGGAGGCGATCGCGGACTACGTGGTCTCCGCCGTGAGCGCGCAGTGGGAGGACGATCAGGTCGCGGTCGCCCCGGAGGCGGTGAGCCTGTGGGACGAGCGCCAGCGCGCGATGCTCGACGAGCCGATCGCCGCGCTCGAGGCGGACGGGTGGACCGTGCGGATCGCCGTCCTGCCCGCTCCGTTGACCGATCACGCGGCCGGCCTGGGCGAGGTCACTGCGCGGATCGGACAGCAGCGGGCACTGACGGAGATGGCCCGCGCGGAACCGCGGGCGAAGACGGTCTACATCCTCTCCACAGGCGGCATCGCGGAGTTCAGCACGTACGAGGACGGGCGGCTCCGCACGGATCTGGCGCAGGCGACTCCGATCGGACCGCCCTATCTCAACACGGAGCAGACCGCGCCACCCATCTCCGCCACCCTGCGCGCACTGCACGCGGATTCCCTCGACCTGGAGCTGCTGCCCCACGAGACCCGACCGCACGGGTGGACGGGGGTGGCCTACCGGTCCGACCTGCAGGGCGACGGCATCGGTTCGGCGATCATGGGGGCCGCCTTCACCGCGGCCGCCGTGGTGGGCGGTCTGCTGCTGATCCTCTGCGTCGTCCTGCTGCTGCCCCGGAACCGGGGGCCGCTGGCACGCGTCTTCGGCACGCGGCTCGACCGCCGGCACGAGGCGGCGGCGCTCGCCCGTCTGCGGAAGGACGCGGTCCGGGCGCACCGGCGGCTCACGACGGCGAAGCGATTGGACTCCACGATCGAGACGGCGATCGGCAGACTGCCGGATCCCGCGGAATCGGACTCCGCTCTCGTGTGGGCCGGCTGGACGGAGCTGGCCCGGGAGAAGGACGGCGAGCACCGCACCCGCTGCTTCTTCCGTCCCGACCTGCCGGCGGCGGGCGAGGAGAGCGTCGACCTGCTGGGCGCCCAGGTGACGGTGCCGGTGTCCGATCTGAACGCGGAGCGCATCGCGAAGGGGCGCGCACCGTCCTTCCTGAGCCTCGACGGGATCGACCGGGGCAAGCCCTACTGGCGGCGCAGCTCCTCCCCGTGGGCCGCCAGCGGATACGGGGCATTCGGGCCGCTGAGCGATGCGATCGCGCAGATGTCCGCGGACTGGGCGCCGGCACCCGGTGCGCAACGGGTGGCGTCCGCTGCGGACTGGGGCGGCACGGTCCGGGCGGAGGACCGGGCCGGTTCGTCGCCGTGGGCGCGCACCGCCCTCCTCGTGACCGCTGCGGTGCTGGCGCTCCTGGCCGGGATCGCCGGCGGCCTCCACGACGGGGCGCAGTTGGAGAAGGTGTACACGGCGGAGCCGGGCGCGCCCGCCTCGCCGGTCGACGATCCGCGCGAAACGGCGCTGCAGGCGGCCGCCCGCGCGGTCGAGGGGTCTGCGGACGGGCCGTCCGTCGATCCCTACATCGCCCCTCTCCTCGTGGACGTCGATATGGACGGGATCCAGCGGGTCGCGGACGAGGTCGCGGAATCGACAGGACTCGACGTGCGGGTCATCGCGCATGAAACCACGTACGCGGGAGTAGTGTCCTCGTACTACCACGAGGAGGTCATCGCGCAGGCACTGCCGGAGGGCTCGCTGGCGGTCCTCCTCACCCGCGGGGGTGCGTCGATCGTGTCCCACGGCATCGTGCAGGACATCATGACGCGGCCGGACCGACCCGACATCGCCTACGACGCGCCGCTGGACGAACAGGCGATCGCGCAGCTGCGGTGGGCCGGGGCGTCCGACTGGGTCCCCGACGACGAGCCGATCGAGTGGTACGACGACGACCCGGACGCGTTCGAGCCCGCTCCCGGCACACCCGCGTGGACCAGCCGGCTGTGGCTGAGGACCCTGCTGGGAGCTGGCGGCGCCGCGCTGCTGGTGCTCGCCGCGGGGATCGTGTTCCGCCGCCTCGTGACGGATCGGACGGATCCGGTCGCAGCCGTCGGCAGGACGCGGAAGAAGGCGAAGGACCGGAACTCGTCCGGCAAGGACGGGACGGCGAAGGACTCGCCCCGACGACGGGGCGGCGGACGGAGGAGACGCGCGTGAGCAGGCGACCACAGACTCAGGGAACCGCTGTGCGGGCGGTCGGCCTGGCCGTCGTGCTGGGCACCGCGTGCGGCGGACTCGCCGCGGCTCCCGCGTCCGCGACAGCACCGGTTCCGGTGACCGCGGAGGCGAGCACGACCGCGGAGGCGACCACGACCTCGGCGACGGCACAGATCGCGGCGGCGAGGACGGCCTCGCCGACCACGGCCTCGGCGGAGGTCCGCATCCTGGCGGGCGACGACGGGACGACCGTGCTGGAACGGGTCGACACCTACGTGACGCACCTCGAGGAGGACCCGCTGTACT
>DYUK01000155.1 GCA_020743695.1 Brevibacterium senegalense
CACGACCGCCCTGGCCGCCGCGGACGCGGGCGCGCACGTGGAGGTGCTGACGGACGGCTGTGCCGGCTCGACGACCGAGGACGGTGCCGCCGCCCTGCGCGTCATGGGGCTGTTCGATCCGCAGATCCGGCTGCGGAGCTCAGCTGATCTCCTCTGACGCGCCGGTCCTCGCGTCGTCGTGGCAGCCGCCGCGTCGACCTGCACCGATGTAGGCTCGGAGTCCGGACGGCAGTCCTGACACCACGACGGAACGGGGAGACTGCGAGCCATGGGACGACGACTTCACACGACCGCGACGGTCGGAGCGCTCACCTCGCTCCTCGTCCTCGCCGGCTGCGGGGGAGACCCCCTGTCCGGCGGTGACGCATCCGACGGAGGCGAGGACGGTCCGATCGTCGTCTCCAGCGCGAACTTCACGGAATCCGAGATCATCGGCAACCTCTACGCCCAGGCGCTCGAGGGTGCGGGACTGGAGGTCGAGACCTCCTTCAACATCGGCTCGCGCGAGGCCTACGTCCCCGCCCTGTCCGACGGGTCCATCGACGTGATCCCCGATTACACCGGCAACCTGCTCCTCTTCCTCGACCCCGAAGCCGACGCCTCCTCCGAGGACGCGATCACCGCCGCTCTGCCGGATGCCCTTGCGGAGGAGGGCCTCGTCTCCCTCGAGGCCTCGGAGGCGGAGAACAAGGACTCCCTGGTCGTCACGCAGGAGACAGCCGAGGAGTGGGACCTCACGACGATCGCGGACCTGGCCGAGCACAACGACGAGCTCACGATCGCGGGTCCCCCGGAGTTCGCCGAGCGGGCGGTGGGGCTGCCCGGGCTCGAGGAGTCCTTCGACATCGTCCCCACCGCGTTCGAACCGATCTCCGACGGCGGCGGTCCCGCGACCGTCGCTGCCCTGGTCGACGGCGACGTGTCCGCTGCGAACATCTTCAGCACGAGCCCCGCGATCAAGACCGACGACCTCGTGGTCCTCGAGGACGAGACCGGCCACTTCCCCGCCCAGAACGTCCTTCCCATCGCAAGGGACGGCCGCCTGTCCCCGGAGGCGCAGGACGCGCTGGACGCGGTGTCCGCAGAGCTCACGACCGAGGACCTCATCGACCTGAACCTGCGGGTGTCCGGCGACGAGAAGGCCGAACCCGCCACAGCCGCCGCGGACTGGCTGGAGGAGCGCGGCCTGGCCGGCTCATGAGCGAGGCCTGCGCATGATCGAGTTCCACGGGGTCTCGAAGACCTACGGGGACGGCACCCGGGCAGTCGACGGTATCGACCTCGAGATCGAGTCCGGTTCCCTCACGGTGTTCGTGGGACCCAGCGGCTGCGGCAAGACCACGACGATGCGGATGATCAACCGGATGGTCGAGCCCACGGAGGGCCGGATCCTGGTCGACGGTGAGGACGTCCGTGATGTGGCGCCGGTGACGCTGCGCCGGTCCATGGGATACGTCATCCAGGGCGCGGGGCTGTTCCCCCACCGGACCGCGGTCGACAATGTCGCGACGACGCTGCGTCTGGCCGGCGTCCCGCGCGGCGAAGCCCGGGAGCGGGCGCAGGCCGCACTGCGGCTCGTGCGGCTGCGGCCGGAACTCGACGACCGCTTCCCCGCCGAGCTGTCCGGTGGCCAGCAGCAGCGGGTGGGCGTGGCCCGTGCGCTCGCCGCTGACCCGCCCATCCTCCTCATGGACGAGCCGTTCTCTGCCGTCGACCCCGTCGTGAGGGCGGAGCTGCAGCAGGAGCTGCTGCGCCTGCGGGCGTCTCTGTCGCAGACGATCGTGTTCGTGACCCACGACATCGACGAGGCTCTGCTCCTGGGCGACCGGATCGTCGTGTTCGGCCCGGGCGGCACGATCCACCAGCACGCGGATCCGCAGACGCTCCTGGAGCGGCCCGCGGATCCGTTCGTCGCGCAGATGATCGGACGCGACCGCGGTTTCCGATCCCTGGGCTTCCGCACCGCCGCCCTTGAGGTCCTGCCCCTGGAACGCGCCACGGAGGACGGGACGGCGCCGGTGCCGGGCATCGCCGACGGGTGGCGACTCGACTGCGAGGACGACGGCCGTCCCGCCGCGTGGGTCCGTGGCGAAGAGCGCATCCCCGCGGGGGAGGGGTGGCGCGTGGGCGACGGACTGCGGCAGGCGCTCGACGCCGTCCTGTCGTCCCCGACCGCAGCGGTGCACGCGGTCGACGACCGCGGGGTCGTCACGGGATGGATCACCCGCAGCGCCGTGCTGGCAGCCGTCGACGCACCCCGTGATCCGTCATGATCTGGCTGCTGGACAACCCCGATCCGTTCTGGTCCCTCCTCGCCGAGCACACCGTGCTCTCCGTCCTGCCCACCGTCCTGGGTCTGCTCCTCGCGCTCCCCGTGGGCGCCGCGCTGCGCGGCCGTCCCCGCGCCCGCGCACTCGCAGTCCTGATCGCCGGCATCCTCTTCACGATTCCGTCCCTCGCGCTCTTCGTCGTGCTCCCCGGCATCCTGGGCACGCGGATCCTCGACCCGCTCAACGTCGTCCTCGCGCTGACCCTCTACGCGCTCGCCCTGCTGGTCCGCGCGGTGCTGGACTCCCTGGACGGGGTCCCGGTCGCCGTCCGCTCCGCGGCGCGGGCGATGGGGTACGCGCCCGCCCGCCGGATCGCCGCAGTGGAGCTGCCCATCGCGCTCCCCGTCCTCATCCCCGCGCTGCGCGTCGTCCTCGTCACGAACGTGTCGCTCGTGTCCGTGGGTGCGGTCATCGGGATCGGGGGACTGGGGCAGCTCTTCACCGCCGGATATCAGCGCAGCTACCCGGACCAGATCCTCGCCGGCATCATCGGGACGGTCGTCCTGGCGCTCGTCCTCGACCGGGTGCTCGCGCTGCTGGGCCGCAGCCTCACCCGCTGGGACCGGGCCGGCAGGACCGCGGCATGACGGCCTCGGCGACGGCGTCCGCGACTGCAGCCGGCACCGGCCTCGACACGGCACTCGTCCTCACCCGGGTGGGGGAGCACCTCGCCTACTCCGGGCTGGCGGTGGGGATCGCGGTCCTGCTCGCGGTGCCGGCCGGCCTCCTCATCGGGCATGTGGGACGGGGCGCCTGGCTGATCGCCGGGGCGAACGCGCTGCGTGCGCTGCCCAGCCTGGGCCTCATGACGCTGCTGGTCCTGCTGCTGGGAGCCGGCCTCGTCCCGCCCACGATCGCCCTCGTGCTGCTGGCGATCCCGCCGCTGCTGTCGCACACGGCCGCGGGGATCGCGACGGCCGACCGCGCGGCCGTCGACGCGGCGTACGCGATGGGCATGACGGGTCGCCAGGTGCTGCTGCAGGTGCGGATCCCCGTCGCGCTGCCCCTCATGGTCGCGGGACTGCGCTCCGCGGTGCTGCAGGTCGTCGCGACCGCCACGATCGCCGCGTTCGTCAACCTGGGTGGGGTAGGCCGGTTCATCTTCGACGGTCTTGCGGTGCGCGACTACGACCGCGTCGTCCTGGGCGCAGTGCTGGTCGCGGCACTCGCGCTCCTCCTCGACGGGCTGCTCGCCCTCGTCGCGAAAGCGACCGCCCCGGGCCGGGTGAGGGGTCTCCGACCGCGGTCCCCGCAGGGATCCACTCGCCCCTGATTCTGCAATCGGTCCCCGGGGTGAGTACTATTGCGCAGGATGTGCGGTCGGCTGTGCCCGGCCGCAGATGATACCGGTACGCGTCCGTCCGCTCCGCAGTCTGCTGCACGGCTCGGCCGCCGCCCCGCACTCCGCAGCAGACAACGAGAGGGAAACTGTGAAGAGCTCCGTCGAGACCATCGACCCCACCCGGGTCAAGCTCAGCATCGAGGCGCCCTTCGCCGAGCTCAAGCCGAGCGTCGACGAGGCCTACCGCGAGATCGCGAAGCAGGTGAACGTCCCCGGCTTCCGCCGCGGCAAGGTCCCCTCCCGCATCATCGACCAGCGCGTGGGTCGCCCCGTCGTCATGCAGGAAGCGGTCAACAACAGCCTGGACGGCTTCTACCGCCAGGCCATCACCGAGCACGACCTGACCCCGCTGGGCCAGCCCGAGGTCGAGGTGCAGGAGGTGCCCGGCCTGGACGGCAAGGACGAGGGCGACCTCAAGGTCACCATCGAGGTCGACGTCGCACCGACCGTCGAGCTGCCGGCTTACGACTCCATCGAGGTCGAGGTCGACTCGATCGAGGTGACGGACGAGGACGTGCAGCAGCAGCTGGACGAGCTGCGCGAGCGCTTCGGCACCCTCGTGTCCGTCGACCGCCCGGCGGCGAAGGGCGACTTCGTCACCCTCGACCTGACCGCGAAGATCGACGACGAGCAGGTCGACGAGGCCTCCGACATCTCCTACGAGGTGGGCTCCGGCTCCATGCTCGAGGGCATGGACGAGGCGCTGGACGGCCTGTCCGAGGGTGAGGAGACCACCTTCGAGACGACGCTGGCCGGCGGCGACCACGCCGGCGAGACGAGCGCCGTCACGCTGGCCGTCAAGTCCGTCAAGGTCCGCGAGCTGCCGGAGGTGGACGACGAGTTCGCCCAGCTGGCCTCCGAGTTCGACACGGTCGAGGAGCTCCGCGAGGACCTGCGCACGCAGGCGGCGGAGAAGAAGGAGTTCGACCAGGGCGTCGAGGCCCGCGACAAGGTCC
The DNA here is from genome assembly GCA_020743695.1 of Brevibacterium senegalense. Classification (GTDB taxonomy): domain Bacteria; phylum Actinomycetota; class Actinomycetes; order Actinomycetales; family Brevibacteriaceae; genus Brevibacterium; species Brevibacterium senegalense_A. The sequence goes on from DYUK01000155.1 coordinate 4,629, forward strand.
TCGAGGCGCTGCTGGAGCGCATCGACCCGCCGGTGCCGTCCAAGATCGTCGAGGACGAGGTGCACCGCCACCTCGAGGGCGAGAACCGCCTCGAGGACGACGAGCACCGCGCCGACGTCACCGAGGAGACCACCCGCAACCTCCGTACCCAGTTCGTGCTGGACGCGGTCGTGAAGGCGGAGGGCATCGAGGTGTCCCAGCCGGAGCTCATCGAGTACATCATCAACGCCTCCCAGCAGTACGGCATGAACCCCAACCAGTTCGCGCAGATGCTGGACCAGCAGGGCCAGGTGCCCGCACTCATGGGCGACGTCGCCCGCCGCAAGGGCCTCGCCGAGGTCCTCGCCGGTGCGATCGTCAAGGACCCGGAGGGCAACGTCATCGACATGACCGCGTTCACGACGCCCGGTGGTGCCGCTGCGGAGGCCGCTGCCGAGGCCGAGGCGGCCGACGCTGACGCCGACGAGACCGCTGAGGTCGAGGACGCCGAGGTCGTGGCGGACGAGGCGACCGAGTCGCAGGACGAGGCCGCGGCCTCGGGCGAGGACGCCGACGAGAAGTGAACCCGCCGCTCCCGGAAGAGGAGCGCACCCGCGGTCGGTGACCGCGGCACGAGGGCCCCGGACACCGTCCGGGGCCCTCGCGGCATCCGGGATCGTTCACGCTGAGGGCGAACACCGGGTGTCCGGAGGACTAATCGGAGGTGGGGGCGGGTTACGCTCTCAGACAGACTTCCACACCGACGACAGGAGTGAGACGTGAGCAACGGAGGCAACTCCTCGCTGAGCCCGACCATGGCGACGCCGCAGGGCGGGCTGGGTCTGGACGACCACATCTACAACCGGCTGCTGCGCGAGCGGATCATCTGGCTGGGCTCGGATGTGCGCGACGACAACGCGAACATCATCTGCGCCCAGCTCATGCTGCTGGCCGCGGAGGACCCGGACAAGGACATCTGGCTCTACATCAACTCGCCGGGCGGCTCCGTCACGGCGGGCATGGCCATCTATGACACGATGCAGTACGTCCAGCCGGACGTGGGCACCGTCGCGATGGGCATGGCGGCGTCGATGGGCCAGTTCCTGCTGTCCTCGGGCACGAAGGGCAAGCGCTTCGCCACCCCGCACACCCGCATCCTCATGCACCAGCCCCTGGGCGGGATCAGCGGCACGGCGACGGACATCAAGATCCAGGCCGACCTCATCCTGCACATGAAGCGCCAGATGGCGGAGCTGACTGCGGAGCAGACCGGGCAGCCGGTCGAGAAGATCCTCGAGGACAACGACCGCGACCACTGGTTCACGGCGGAGGAGGCCCAGGAGTACGGCTTCATCGACGGCGTCGTGCAGAGTGCGAAGGATCTGACGAACGGGGCACCCGGCGCGTGATCGTCGGAGCAGAAGGGAACACTGAAGGACTCATGATGAACCACACCCCCTGGGGTACCGCCGGCCCGATGCCCTCCTCCCGCTACGTCATGCCGCAGTTCGAGGAGCGGACCCCCTACGGCTTCAAGCGCCAGGACCCGTACACCAAGCTGTTCGACGACCGCGTCATCTTCCTGGGCGTCCAGGTCGACGACACGAGCGCGGACGACGTGATGGCCCAGCTGCTGGTCCTCGAGTCGCAGGACCCCGACCGCGACATCACGCTGTACATCAACTCGCCGGGCGGCTCGTTCACCGCGCTGACCGCGATCTACGACACGATGCAGTACGTGAAGCCGGAGATCCAGACGGTCTGCCTGGGCCAGGCGGCCTCCGCCGCCGCGGTCCTCCTGGCCGCCGGTGCGCCGGGCAAGCGCCTCGCGCTGCCCAACGCGCGGATCCTCATCCACCAGCCGTCGATGCAGGGGCAGGGCCAGGGCCAGGCCTCCGACATCGAGATCCAGGCGAACGAGGTGCTGCGCATGCGCGAGTGGCTGGAGAACACCCTCTCCTCGCACTCGAACAAGACGCCGGAGCAGGTGTCCCGCGACATCGAGCGCGACCTGTTCCTCACGGCGGAGCAGGCGAAGGACTACGGCCTGGTCGACCAGGTGCTGACCTCCCGCAAGGCGGTCCGTCAGGCCTGATCCGATTGTCGGATCCGGAATGCGGCGGCCCAGGGGCGACGCAGGTGCGGTGACACGCCTGTGGCCTCCTGGGCCGCCGTGTCCGTCCGGTGTGGGATGCTTGAGCAGACGAATGTTCTAAGGGGCTGCGCGCTGGGAGCGCGCTCCTGGGGAAGGTGGGACAGTGGCGCGCAGTGCAGAGGGAGCTGACCTCCTCAAGTGCAATTTCTGCGGGAAGTCGCAGAAGCAGGTCCGCAAGCTCATCGCGGGTCCCGGCGTGTACATCTGCGACGAGTGCATCGGCCTCTGCAACGAGATCATCGAGGAGGAGCTCAACGCGGCGGTGGCGGAGTCCGGCGAACCGGTCGAGCTGCCCAAGCCCCGTGAGATCTTCGACTTCCTCGAGGAGTACGTCGTGGGGCAGGACCCCGCGAAGCGCGCGCTGGCCGTGGCCGTCTACAACCACTACAAGCGGATCCGCAGCCAGGACTCCGCGCAGCAGGACGAGGACGGCGTGGAGATCGCGAAGTCGAACATCCTCATGGTGGGCCCCACCGGCTCCGGCAAGACGTACCTGGCCCAGACGCTGGCGAAGAAGCTGGACGTCCCCTTCGCCGCGGTCGATGCGACCGCGCTGACGGAGGCCGGCTACGTGGGCGAGGACGTGGAGAACATCCTCCTCAAGCTCATCCAGGCCGCGGACTTCGACATCGAGCGGGCCCAGCGCGGCATCATCTACATCGACGAGATCGACAAGATCGCCCGCAAGTCGGAGAACCCGTCGATCACGCGCGACGTGTCCGGCGAAGGCGTCCAGCAGGCGCTGCTCAAGATCCTCGAGGGCACGGAGGCGGCGGTCCCGCCGCAGGGCGGTCGGAAGCACCCGCACCAGGAGTTCCTCTCGATCGACACGACGAACATCCTCTTCATCGTCGCCGGCGCCTTCGCGGGTCTCGACGAGATCATCTCCTCCCGCAAGGGCAAGCACGGGATCGGCTTCGGCGCCCTGCTGCACTCCGCAGAGGACGTGCAGGATCCGTTCGAGGACCTGCAGCCGGAGGACCTCCACAAGTTCGGCCTCATCCCGGAGTTCATCGGACGCCTGCCCGTCATCGCGGCTGTGGGCAACCTGGACCGCGAGGCGCTCATGCAGATCCTCAGCGAGCCCAAGAACGCCCTCGTCAAGCAGTATCAGCGGATGTTCCGCTACGACGGCGTGGAGCTCGTCTTCGAGCAGGACGCGCTGGAGGCGATCGCGGATCTGGCGCTGCTGCGCGGCACCGGTGCACGCGGCCTCCGCTCGATCATGGAAGAGGTCCTGCAGCCCGTCATGTTCGACATCCCCTCCCGCGACGACGTCGACCGCGTCGTCGTGACGAAGGCGGTCGTCGACGACAACGTGGCCCCCACGCTGGTCCCCAAGGATCAGACGGCGACCGGTCGCAGCGCCTCGCGCCGCAAGAGCGCCTGACCCGGAGCCTCGGGCCCGGACATCAGCGAAACGGCTCCCGCACCAGAAGGTGCGGGAGCCGTTCCGTGCGTCGGGGGAGCGTCAGAGCTCCGAGGGCTGGACGACGACGAAGCCGGGTCCGTGGAACTTCATCTGGACGGACTCGCCGGAGCCGCGCCCCATGAAGGAGCCCAGGGACACGTCCGTGTGGATGTCCGGTGCGAGGCCTGCCGACCAGCAGACGGCCGCCTGCGGGTCGACGAACGTGGGCTGCTGCGAGCAGTCGAGCACCAGGGGGTCGCCCTGGCATGCGAGTGCGGCCATGCCCTGCCCGGACAGGACGACGTTGAACAGGCCGGTGCCGGATGCCATGGCGCCCAGGCCCTTGACGCGGCGGATGTCCTGATCGAGGGACGGGTCGAAGGCCAGCAATGAGGATGAGTTCACGCTCAGCGCGTCCTGGGGTCCCTCGAGCTGCATCATGAAGATGTTCGCCGCGTTGCGGGCGAAGAAGACCTCGCCCTGGCCCTCGGCACGCATCATCGGGGTGTCCTCGCCGGACACCTGCTTCTTGAGGAAGTTGCCCACGGAGCCGGACCCCTGGTGCTTGAACTGCACGGCACCCTGGTACGCGACCATCGCGCCCTTCGTCGCGACGATCGGGGCCTGCGGGGTGATGACGGTGCGCAGCATCTTCTGGGACTGCAGCGTCCAGCGTTCGGTCGACTGGATCTCCGCGTTGCGCTTGGCGAAGAGTTCGGATCTCATGAGTCACCTGTTCTGTCGGAGCCGCTGGTGCGGCGCTGGGGACGGCTGTGGGGTGGTGCGGACGCTCGCGTCCGCACCACCCCACAGTAGACCGCGGTGACTCAGCCGGAACGGACCTCGTGGTGCAGATCTGCCACGATTCCCGGCGATCCCTCAGGCGTCGACGGTCTCGAAGGCGACGTCCGTGACGTGCACGGCGGACTCGGCACCGGCCTCATCCGCACCGGGCGACAGTGCGGTCGCGTCCTCCCACACCTGTGTGACCAGCTCATCGACGCGGCCCGCGGCCAGCAGGTCCGCGCGCGCCGCTTCGACCGCCTCCAGCACGTCCGCCGGTGCGTGCAGCACCGCGCGCGTGATCCGCGTCTTCTGGGAGACCTTCGCCTCCGTCTTCGTCTGCCGCAGCTTCGTGAGGGCGGAGGCGACGAGCTCCAGACGGTCGGTGGGCTCCTGGACCTGCTGCGCCGTGGGCCACTGGGCACGGTGGATCGAGCCCTCGCGCCACCACGACCAGACCTCCTCCGTCACGAACGGCAGGAACGGGGCGAACAGGCGCAGGAGTGCGTCCAGTGCGGTCGCGAGCGTCGCGTGCGCGGACTGCTGCGCCGCCTCTCCCTGCGCGCCGTAGGACCGGTCCTTCACGAGTTCGACGTAGTCGTCCGTGAAGTCCCAGAAGAACGACTCGACGACCCGCAGCGCCTGCGCGCCGTTGTACTCGTCCATGTGCCGGCCTGCATCCGCCACGACGGACTGCAGGGCCGCCATGACGGACTTGTCCAGCGGGTGCGTGATGAGGTCGTCGCGTCCCACGTGACCGGCGTGGACGCCCTGCGCCAGGGCGAACTTCGAGGCGTTCAGCAGCTTCATCGCCAGACGGCGGCCGATCTGCATCTGCTGCGTGTCGTAGGCCGTGTCCGCACCGAACTTGGCGCTGGCGGCCCAGTACCGGACCGCGTCCGGGCCGAAGCCGGGCTTCTGCTCCGCCAGGATGTCGCTGGGCACGACCACGTTGCCCTTCGACTTCGACATCTTCTTGCGGTCAGGATCGAGGATCCAGCCGGACAGCGCGGTGCGCGTCCACGGGACGGAGTCGTTGAGGGAGTGCGCGCGCACGACGGTGGAGAACAGCCACGTGCGGATGATGTCGTGGCCCTGCGGCCGCAGGTCCATGGGGAACACGTTCGCGAAGAGCTCCTCGTCACGCGTCCAACCGCTCACCAGCTGCGGGGTGAGTGAGGACGTCGCCCACGTGTCCAGCACGTCCGGGTCCGCGGTGAAGCCGCCGGGCTGGTCGCGCTGCGCCTCGTCGTATCCGGCCGGCGCGGTGGCCAGGGGATCGACCGGCAGCTGGGCGTCGTCCGGGACGATCGGCGCGTCGTAGTCCGGGGTGCCGTCCTCGTCGAGGCGGTACCACAGGGGGATCGCGACACCGAAGTGGCGCTGGCGGGACACCAGCCAGTCTCCGTTGAGGCCCTCGACCCAGTTCTCGTAGCGCGACCGCATGAACGACGGATGCCACTCGAGCTCGCGGCCGCGGGCGATGAGCTCATCGCGCAGGTCCGCGGAGCGGCCGCCGTTTCGGATGTACCACTGGCGGGAGGTGACGACCTCGAGCGGCTTGTCGCCCTTCTCGAAGAACGGCACCGGATGGGTGATGGGCTCCGGCTCCGCCAGCAGATCGCCGGACTCGCGCAGCATGTCCGCGATGTCCTTGCGGGCCGTGAAGGTGGTCTTGCCCGCCAGAGCCTCGTAGGCCTCGGCGGCGCCCGCGGCGGGGGAGTCCGCGATCCACGCGGGCGTCTCCTGCGCCAGTCGGCCGTCGCGGGTCACGACCGCGCGGGTGGGGAGGTCCAGCTCGCGCCACCACGTCACGTCCGTGAGGTCGCCGAAGGTGCAGACCATCGCGATGCCGGTGCCCTTGTCCGCCTTCGCCAGTCCGTGGGCGCGGACCTCGACCTCGACGCCGAACAGCGGGGACACGACGGTGCGGCCGAACAGGGGCTGGTAGCGCTCGTCGTCCGGGTGCGCGACGAGGGCGACGACTGCGGGGATGAGCTCCGGGCGGGAGGTGACGATGACGACCGGGTCCTGGGAGCGGTCGGCCGTGCCGTCCTCGGCCGCGGGGTAGAACGCGACGCGGTGGTAGGCGCCCTCCTTCTCCCGGTCCTCCAGCTCCGCCTGCGCGACGGCCGTGCGGAAGGACACGTCCCACATCGTCGGGGCGTCCTGAGAGTACGCGTTGCCCGTCGACAGGTCCTGCAGGAACGCGCGCTGCGAGATCGCGCGGGCGGTGTCGTCGATCGTGCGGTACGTGTGCGACCAGTCGACGGACAGGCCCACGGAGCGGAAGAGGTCCTCGAAGACCGCTTCGTCCTCCTCCGACAGGGTGAGGCACAGCTCGATGAAGTTCTGCCGGGACACCTTGACGTAGTCGCGCGCGTTGCGCGGCGCTTTGGCGGGCGGGGTGAAGTCCGGGTCGTACGGCAGCGACGGGTCGCACGTGACGCCGTAGTAGTTCTGCACGCGGCGCTCCGTGGGCAGGCCGTTGTCGTCCCAGCCCAGCGGGTAGAAGACGTTCTTGCCCTTCATCCGCTGGTGGCGGGCGATGACGTCCGTCTGGGTGTAGGAGAACACGTGACCCACGTGGAGGGAGCCGGACGCGGTGGGCGGGGGAGTGTCGATCGAGTAGACCTCGTCGCGGGTGGTGTCCGGGTCGAAGGCGTAGACGCCCGACTCCGTCCACTTCGCGTCCCACTTGTCCTTGAGGCCCTCGAGGGCCGGCCTGTCCGGAAGATGCACCGAGTCATGTGTGCTGGAAGTCGTCATGGGGGCGATTGTCCCACACGGGTCGCGGCGACCGGGCGGGTGCCGGAGGGCGAGGCCTGGCAGGATAGCCTCCATGGCTCTGTTGGATCGGGTGGAAGAGACGGGACCGCCGCCGCGGTCCACGCAGTGGATGAACCCCACGCGCTCGGCGGCGATCATCGCGGTCATCGCGATCCACACGATCGCGGACACGGTGGGCCTGCGCTTCACCGACCACGGCACCCCGTCGTGGTGGACCGCGAACGTCATCGACTCCTTCAGCCGGTGGTCCGTGCCGGTCTTCCTCATGATCGCCGGTGCGCTCGCCCTGGACCCGGACAAGGGCGGGCGCCCCCGCGACTTCCTGTCCAAGCGGTTCTGGCGGATCGGTGTGCCGCTCGTCGTCTGGACCGCCGTCTACATCCCCTACCGGCTCTTCTTCATGTCCGGCCGCGAGACGGGCTGGGACCCGTTCACCGCGATCCTCACGGGCTCGCCGTTCGTGCAGCTGTACTTCCTCTACATCCTGGCGCTCCTGACGCTGCTGACGCCGTTCATGCGCCAGCTCACCGTCCACGGCTCCCGCCGCGCGCAGTGGGGGACCGCCCTCGTGCTGCTGGGGATTGGCGTCGTCGACCACTTCGCGTCCGTGCTGGGCGGGGTGGGCGAGCCCAACATCGCGACCCGCTTCCTGCCGATGATGGGCTACTACCTGCTGGGCTGGATCATGCGCGACTACGTGGTGCGGGGTGCGGCGTTCGCCTGGAGCCTCGTGGGGTTCCTGGGGGCGATCGCGGTCACGATCCTGTGGGCCGGCTTCGGCCCCGGGGACAAGCCGTGGGTGGTCGTCTACGAGTACCTGTCGCCTACCGTCGTCGTCATGAGCCTGACCGGGTACCTGGTGCTCCACCGGCTGTTCGACGACGACAGCCGTCCCTACCTGGGACTGCGCCGCCTCTTCCCGTACTCGTTCGGGGTGTTCCTGCTGCACCCGCTGCTCGTGTACTCACTGCGCGATGTCATCGGCGTGCCGGACACGCCCGTCGCCGTGCTCGTCCACGGGCTGGTCCTGCCGCTCGTCTACGCGGTCGTCTGCGCGGTCATCACCCTCATAGCACTCCGGATCCCGGTGGTCCGCGTGGCGTTCGGGGAGATCCCCGCCGGGGTCGCGGCGGCCTCCGCCTCATCCCTCACGCAGCCGCCCGTGCCCTCACCGCCGCCGGGCGAGACGATCGAACCCCCGGACGAGACCGCGGCTCCGCAGGAGGAGGCGCCCCCGGAGCCGGAGTGCTCAGTAGACTGAGTGAGACCACCACCACACGAGGATGTCCCGCCGTGCGCAGACGCGTGCGGTCCGTTCCGCGAAGGAGAGTCACATGAGCGCACTGCGTGCCGTCGTCACCGGAGCCAGCTCCGGCATGGGAGCAGAGACCGTCCGTCGCCTGCGGGCGCTGGACTGGGACGTCGTCGCCGTCGCCCGGCGGGAGGAGGAGCTCACCGCCCTGGCGGAGGAGACCGGCTGCGAGTACATCGTCGCGGATATGACGAGCGACGAGTCCGTCGCCGCGATGGCGGAGCAGGTCCTGGCTGGCGGCCCCGTCAACTCCCTCGTCGCGAACGCGGGCGCCGCGTTCGGCAACGACACGGTCGAGAACGCGGGGCTCGACGACTGGGCCGGGATGTTCGACCTCAACGTGCTGGGCGTCGTCCGCTGCGTCAAGGCGCTGCTGCCCGCGCTCGAGGAGTCCGGCCGCGGCGACATCGTCATCATGTCCTCGACCGCCGGCCACATCGTCTACGAGGGCGGAGGCGGATACGTCGCGTCCAAGCACGGCACGCACTCCGTCGCCGCGACCCTGCGCCTGGAGCTGGCCGGCCGCCCCGTGCGCGTCATCGAGATCGCGCCCGGCATGGTCGCGACGGAGGAGTTCTCCCGCAAGCGGCTGGGCTCGCAGGAGGCGGCGGACAAGGTGTACGAGGGCGTCGAGAAGCCCCTCACGGCGGACGACTGCGCGGACGCGGTCGTCTGGACGCTCACGCGCCCGCACCACTTCAACGTCGACCTCATGGTCATCCGGCCCATCGCCCAGGCCGCGCAGCACAAGGTCGCCCGCAACCAGGGTCTCTGAGCGCGGAGTACGTGAGGACGCGCCTGCTGCACCGCAGCCCGGTGCGGTAGGATCGTCCGTGCATCGATCCGGCCATCACCGGGGAGCATCCGGAAGAACGGTCCGCGCGGGTCCACGGGACACGCGGACCCAGTAGAACCGGACGGGACGGCCCGTCACAGCCGAATGAGCGATTCGCGGCGCGCCTCACGGCGGGTGCGCGGATAAGCGGGGTGGTACCGCGGCGGCGCCCAGGCGCAGTCGTCCTCGCACGGGAGAAACCGTAAACAGGGTCACGCGTACCACCGGTGCACGTGTCCCGCGCACCAAAGGACGCTCATGAGTGACCGCATCTACCCCAAGCAGGGTTCCGCCTTCGGGCTGTCAGCATCCCCGTCGTTCCCGGAGCTGGAGCAGCGGATCCTCGAGTTCTGGGAGCAGGACGACACGTTCCGCGCCAGTGTCGAGGCCCGCGAGGCCGGTCCGGGCGGCGAGAACGAGTTCGTGTTCTACGACGGCCCGCCGTTCGCCAACGGCCTGCCGCACTACGGCCACCTGCTGACCGGCTACGCGAAGGACGTCGTCCCGCGCTACCAGACGATGCGCGGCAAGAAGGTGGAGCGCCGCTTCGGCTGGGACACCCACGGTCTGCCCGCGGAGCTCGAGGCGATGCGCCAGCTGGGCCTCAAGACCAAGGACGAGATCCTCGAGATGGGGGTCGAGACGTTCAACGAGGCCGCCCGCGCCTCCGTCCTCCGCTACACGGACGAGTGGCAGGAGTACGTCAACCGGATGGGTCGCTGGGTCGACTTCGAGAACGACTACAAGACCCTGAATCCGGAGTTCATGGAGTCCGTCCTGTGGGTCTTCAAGAGCCTCTTCGACAAGGGCCTCGTCTACGAGGGCTTCCGCGTCCTGCCGTACTGCTGGTCGGATGAGACCCCGCTGTCCAACCACGAGCTGCGCATGGACGACGAGGTCTACAAGATGCGCCAGGACCCGGCCGTCACGGTGGGCTTCCGGTGCACGCAGGCCCCGGCCCAGGCCTCGGAGACGGTGCGGGACGCGCTGTCCGGCGCCCTCCTCCTCGTGTGGACGACGACCCCGTGGACCCTGCCGTCCAACCTCGCGATCGTCGTGAGCCCGGACATCGAGTACGTCGTCGTCGAGTCCGCCGGCCCCACCGGGGTCCCGGAGCGCTTCGTGCTGGCACAGGCGCGCCTGGCCGCCTACGCCCGCGAGCTGGGCGAGGAGCCCACCGTCGTCGCGACGCTCACGGGAGCGGACCTACTGGGCGCGCACTACGCGCCGCCGTTCACCTACTTCGCGGACCAGGCGAAGGCGTTCCGCGTCGTCGAGGGCGACTTCGTCACGACGACGGACGGCACCGGGCTCGTCCACACCGCCGGCGCCTTCGGTGAGGACGACCACGTCGTCACCCAGCGCGAGGGCATCGAGTCCGTCATGCCGGTGGGCGCGGACGGACGCTTCACGACGCCCGTCGACGACTACGCCGGTGAGCTGGTCTTCGACGCGAACCCGCACATCATCCGCGACCTCAAGGCCGCGACGGCCTCCGCCGAGGCCGTGGTCGCCTCCGTCTCCCCGGGCACCGTCCTGCTGCGGCACGAGACCTACGACCACTCGTACCCGCACTGCTGGCGCTGCAAGAACCCGCTCATCTACAAGGGGGTGAGCAGCTGGTTCGTCAACGTCACCGCGATCAAGGAGACGATGCTGACGACGAACGAGCAGATCACGTGGGTGCCGGGCAACGTCAAGCACGGCCAGTTCGGCAAGTGGCTGGAGAACGCCCGCGACTGGTCGATCACCCGCAACCGCTTCTGGGGCTCCCCGGTGCCGGTGTGGCGGTCCGACGACCCGGCGTACCCGCGCATCGACGTGTACGGCTCGTTCGAGGAGATCGAGCGCGACTTCGGACGCCTGCCCGTGGGGCCGGACGGACAGCCCAACCTGCACCGCCCGTACATCGACGAGCTCACCCGTCCCAACCCGGACGACCCCACCGGGAAGTCGACGATGCGCCGCGTCGAGGACGTCCTGGACGTGTGGTTCGACTCCGGTTCGATGCCGTACGGCCAGGTCCACTACCCGTTCGAGAACGCCCAGTGGTTCGAGAACCACTACCCGGCGGACTTCATCGTCGAGTACATCGGGCAGACCCGCGGCTGGTTCTACACGCTGCACATCCTGGCCGCCGCCCTCTTCGAGCGCCCCGCGTTCCTCACGTGCATCTCGCACGGCATCGTGCTGGGCTCCGACGGGCAGAAGATGTCGAAGAGCCTGCGCAACTACCCGGACGTGAATGAGGTCCTGGACCGCGACGGGTCGGACGCGATGCGCTGGTTCCTCATGTCCAGCCCCATCCTGCGCGGCGGCAACCTCATCGTGACGGAGCAGGGCATCCGCGACGGGGTCCGTCAGGTGCTGCTGCCGCTGTGGAACGCGTGGCAGTTCTTCGCGACCTACGCGAACACTGCGGACGGCCCGGCGGGCCCGGGCACCGGCTACGAGGCGCGTCACTCGCTCGAGTCCGACCAGGTGCTGGACCGCTACCTGGTCGCGAAGACGCGCGAGTTCCTGGATGAGTTCCAGACCGCGATGGACGGCTACGACATCTGGTCCGCGTCCGCGCTCACGCAGAGCCACCTCGACATGCTGACGAACTGGTACGTCCGGCGGTCCCGCCGGCGCTTCTGGGACGGCACGGAGGCTTCGCACGCGACGTTCGACGTGTTCTCCACCGCGTTCGAGGCGCTGCTGCGGGCGATCGCGCCCCTGCTGCCGTTCGCCACGGAGGAGATCTGGAAGAGCCTGACCGGCGGCCGGTCCGTCCACCTCGAGGACTTCCCGGACGCAGCGGAGTTCCCGCAGGACGAGGACCTCGTCGCGGCCATGGACTTCACCCGATCGGTGTGCTCCGCGGGCTCCGCACTGCGCAAGGCCCGCAATCTGCGCGTGCGCCTGCCGCTGTCGGAGCTGGTGCTCGTGACGGACCTGGAGCTGGGCGAGGACTTCACCGCGATCATCGCGGACGAGCTCAACGTCAAGAGCGTCCGCGTCCTGGGCACCGCCCAGGCCCGCGACGCCGGCTTCTCGTTCGAGCGCAGTCTGACCGTGCACGCGCGGGCGGCCGGTCCCCGCCTGGGCAAGGACGTGCAGCAGGCGATCCGCGGATCGAAGTCCGGCGACTGGTCGGTCGAGGACGGCGTCGTGACCGCCGGCGGCATCGAGCTGGTCGAGGGCGAGTACACGCTCGAGGAGCGTGCGGAATCCGCCTCCGACACGCTCGCGCTGGCGCCCGTCCAGGACGGCTTCATCGCACTCGAGACCGCCCTGACGGACGAACTGGCCGCCGAGGGCACCGCCCGCGACGCGATCCGCGCGATCCAGGGCGTGCGCAAGCAGCTGGCCCTGGACGTCTCGGACCGCATCCGGGTCACCCTGCACGCGCCCGAGGCCGTCGCAGCCGCACTGTCGGCCCACCGGTCGCTGGTGGCCGGCGAGGTGCTGGCCGTCGACCTGCAGATCGCGGACCCCGCATCCGCCGGTGCGGACGCACTGAGCGTGGGCGAGCTGGGCGAGGGCGTCTCCGTGCGCGTGGAGAAGGCATGACGGACGGGACGGAGCAGGACGGGACCCAGGACCGGGACGACGTGATCGTCGAGCCGGAGCCCGTGGAGCCCGGTGAGCTGGCCCGCGTCTACGCCGCGCTGCTGGCGCGGGCGGGGGAGACGCAGGTGGAGCTGCGCCTCGACGCGACGCGCCGGGCCTGCGAGCTGCTGGGCGACATCCACCGGGCGGCACCGGCGATCATGATCACCGGCACCAACGGGAAGTCGTCGACGGCGCGGATGGTCGATGCGCTGCTGAGCGCCCACAACCTGCGGGTGGGACGCTTCACCAGCCCCCACCTCACGCGGGTGACGGAGCGCATCAGCGTCGACGGCGTCGAGGTGGAGGCGGGCACCTTCACCCGCGTCTACGACGAGATCGAACCGGTCCTCGCACTCGTCGACCAGGGACTGGCGGACGAGGGCCGTGCGGGCCTCACCTTCTTCGAGGCGCTCACGGTCCTGGCGCTGGCGGTCTTCGCGGACGCGCCCGTGGACGCCATGGTGCTCGAGGTGGGCATGGGCGGCGAGTGGGACTCCACGAACGTCGTCGACGCCCGCGTCTGCGGCTTCACGGCCGTGGGGCTGGACCACCAGAAGTTCCTGGGCGACACGATCGAGGCGATCGCTGCGACGAAGGCGGGGATCCTCGACCGCACCGTGGAGGACACCCCGGAGCCGGAGCCGCTCGTCGTCATCGCCCGGCAGCCGGAGGAGGACGCCCTGGCCGTGCTGAGCGAGCAGGTCACCTCCCGCGGGCTGCAGGGCTGGGTCGAGGACGAGGGCTTCGGCGTCGTCGAGCGCACGCTGGCCGTCGACGGGCAGATGGTGTCGCTGAGGGGGATCGGCGGGGACTACCCGGACCTGTTCCTCCCGCTGCACGGAGCGCACCAGGCGCACAACGCGGCGACGGCCGTGGCGCTCACGGAGGCGTTCCTGACCGGCGGCGACCGCCCGCTGTCGGCGGATGCGGTGGGGGAGGCGCTGTCGTCCCTCACGAGCCCCGGCCGGCTCGAGGTCCTCAAGTCCGAGCCGACGATCCTGGTCGACGGCGCGCACAACCCCGCGGGAGCGGCGGCGCTGGCGGAGACGATGGCGGAGGCGTTCGACCTCACGGACGTGACCGTCGTCCTGGGCATGTTCGCGGACAAGGACCCGCACGGCGTCCTCGAGTACGTGCACCGCTTCGCGGACCGCGTCATCGTGACGCAGGCGCTCAGCGAGCGGGCGATGGAGTCCCAGGACCTGGCCGACGCGGCGCAGGAGTGGTTCGACGCGGACGACGTGACCGTCACCGCGACGGTGAAGGACGCGCTCATGCGGGCGATCGACCTGGCGGACACCGCCGAGGCTGCCGCCGGTGAGCGTGCGCGCGCCGGCATCGTCGTGACCGGGTCGCTCCTCACGGTCGCCGAGGCACGGGTCCTCCTGGGTGCGGGGGAGCGGTCGTGACCGCGCAGGCGAAGTCGAAGCTGCCCATCCTGGCCGGGGTCGTGCTCGTGTGCGAGGTGCTGGTCCTGTACTTCGCCGGGCTCATGGGCATCGGCCTGCGTCCCGCGTTCATCTCGATGGGCGTCTACATCGGGCTGCTGACGGCGACGGCGCTCCTGCTCATCGCGGCCGCGGTCCTGCTGCCGCGGCGCCGCTTCCAGAACCGGCCCGGGATCATGCTGGGCTGGATCGGCCAGGTCGCGATCCTCGCGCTGGGGATCGTGTCGCCCGGCCTCATCTTCGTCGCCCTCGTCTTCGGCACGATGTGGGGCGTGGGAGTGTACTGGGGCCGGCGCATCGATCGCGAGGCGGCGGCGCGGGAGGCCTGAGTCCCGCACACGTCGCGGCGGGCGGGGCGGACCCGCTAGTCTCGCTCCTGGACGTACCCGCAGGCCCCGCCCCTGCCCACCCGGACTTCCTCAACAGAATGGAGACCCCATGTCAGAGCGCACCCTCATCCTCGTGAAGCCGGACGGCGTCGAACGCGGCCTCGTGGGCGACGTACTGGCCCGCATCGAGCGCAAGGGCTACGTGCTCGAGCAGCTGAGCATGGTCCGCGCGACCGCGGACCAGCTGGCGGCCCACTACGCGGAGCACGACGGCAAGCCCTTCTACCAGCCCCTCGTCGACTTCATGTCCTCGGGACCGATCGTCGCCCTCGTCGCCTCCGGTGACGACGTGATCCGCGGCTTCCGAGTCATGGCGGGCGTCTCCGATCCCACGGAGGCGGCCCCCGGCACCATCCGCGGCGACCTTGCCCGCGACTGGGGCGAGAAGGTCCAGAAGAACATCGTCCACGGCTCCGACTCCGTCGAGTCCGCCGAGCGCGAGATCGCCATCTGGTTCCCCACCGACGCCTGAGGGCGCTCGGAACGAGACGATCCCCGCAGCCCGAGTCACGGGCTGCGGGGATCGTCGTCTGTGCGGGAGCGGCTCAGATGAGCGAGCCGAAGAAGGTCCAGAAGTTCACGACCATGACGGTGCCGACCACCAGCAGCCAGAGGCAGGCGATGAGCACCGGCGACGACGCCAGGACGCGGACCGCGGTCGACTGCAGGAGGCCCCCGCCCAGCCGGCCGCGCAGGATGTTCGCCGCGAGCACCACGCAGAACTGCAGGATCGCGACGACCCAGACGATCATGCACCACGGGCAGCCCACGCCGATCTGGATGATCGAGGCGTACTGGAGATAGGTGACGAGGGCGACGCCGCCCAGCAGACCCACCGACAGGCCGTTCATGATCCAGTCCGGCAGAGCGACCCGCGACACGAGGAGCACGCCCAGCACCAGCGGCACCGCGTACGCGAAGACGCCCAGCAGCTGGTTGGGGAAGCCGAAGATCTCCGACTGCGGGAACTCCATGACGCTGCCGCAGGAGAAGAACGGGTTGAGGTCGCAGCTGAGCACGACGTCCGGGTTCGCCAGCAGGCGGAACTTGTCGACGGTGAGCTCGAACGCCGCGAGGAATCCGATGACGCTCGTGACGAGGAGGAAGACGCCCATGCCCCGGTCGGTCGTGAACCACCGGCGCTCAGTCCCACCGCCGTCCGGCTCCGGTCCGGACTCGTGGGGGTCGGACGGGGTTGCCGGGTCCGCCGCGGGGGCGCCTGCCGTGTCTCGAGTGCTCACGAGGCTAAGGATGCCCGACCGCGGACGCGCCCTGCAATCGGATGAGACCCGGCGCACAGGAGACCGGAGGCGGGTCCCAGCTGGAATACTCTTCCTTCTATGGGCTTCCGCGACTACGACACCCGCCTGGCCGCGTACTGCGTCATCGTCGAGGAGCGCGCGGGGGCATCCCATGTGCTGCTGAGCATGCTTCGGGAGGGGAACTCCCGGTGGGGCAGGATGTGGACACTGCCCGGCGGGGGAGTCGAGTACGACGAGGGGTTCGAGGCCGCCGCGATCCGCGAAGTCCGCGAGGAGACCGGCTACGACGCGCGGCTCACCGCGATGCTGGGTGCCCGGACCTTCGTCCCGCGAACCATGACGGGCAGCCGGGACCCCCGACCGTTCAAGTGCGCGGCCGTCCTCTTCGAAGCGGAGGTGACCGGCGGCACGCTGGGCACGCTCGAGGTGGACGGCAGCACGGAGTTCGCCGCCTGGGTGCCGCTGGCCGACGTCCTACCGCCGGAGACGGGCGATCTGACCGACCACACATCGGAGGGCCCGTACCACTCGCGCGACGGAGTGCCGGTCATGTCGACCACCGGGTACGCACTGCGGCTGTGGGCCGGGCGCCGCTGAGGCTGCGCGTCGGGGTGCGCGCCGTCAGTGTCCACGCAGGTTCGCTGTGACATACTGGAGGGCAGTGCAGGTCCGTCCACACCCGGACCGTCCCGCTTCCACCGAGCCGAGCAGCGCACACGGCGGTCAGTCCGCCGCGTGAGACCCCTCGCGCCGGTCGCACAAGCAGAAGCGGCTCGTGCCAGGCCGCCGCGCGCATCCGCGCGAGCCGGGCACGCGCACTGCAGGTTTCCGAGCCCGCAGCAGTCTGCCGGGCGCCGACGACCGACCGCGGTCGGGACGCAGGTGTGGCGTTCCGATCGTGGACAGGAGACTCCAGACATGTCCAACACCCACGACGACGGAGTGGACCCCACCGAAGGGATCCTCGCCGACCTCGCCTCCCTGCGCGCCTCCCGCGATGCCGCGGACACCCCGCGCGATTCCGACCCCTCCGCACGGTCCGCTCTGGACGACATCGCCGAGGCCGCGGGCCGTCTGCGGGAGCCGCGCGAGGATGCGCCGGTCGAGGAGCAGGACGAGGCACCCGCCGGGTACACGCGTGCACGCCGCGCGCAGTCCCGCACGCAGACGCCGGCAGCCGCCCAGGCGCCGGCGAGCGGCGGACTGTTCTTCGTCGCAGACCAGGCGTCCCAGGACCAGTCGGCTCAGGACCACTCGGGCCACGACGACTCCGCGTCCACCGCTTCGACGGAGTCGGACGCTGCGACGGATGAGGACGACGAGGCGACCTCGACCCGGGCCGTCGATACGCGGAACCCCTTCTCGCACTCGACCTCCGCAGACCCATCGTCGTACGCGCCGATCGCGGCACCGGCCGGCGGCGGCCTGCTGTTCCAGCCGCCGGAGGCGGAACTGGCGGAGGAGATCGACGACTCGTGGTTCGCGGACGACGAGGATGACTCCGATGACGCGTACGACGAAGACGGCGACGATTCGGATGACGACCGATCGGACGAGCGCGGGTCGTCGCGCCGCGAGGACGGCGACGACCGGTCCCGCAGCCGCCGTCGGCGCGGGGGTCGTGGTCGACGGTCGCGCAATCGGGGCTCGGGCGACGGTGACGACCGCGATGACAACGGGCGCGGTCGAGGTTCTGACGGCGGGTCCTCCGACGATGGGGACTCCGCCGACCGGCACTCCGACGACCGCGGTGGACGCGGCCAGGATGCCACTGACGGTGATGCCGACGGTCACGGCGGCGACCAGCACGACGACTCCGGCGACGGCGGCTCGCAGGGCGGCCGCCGGCGCGGCGGACGCGGCCGCAAGCGCCGCTCGTCCGGCGACGACGGCGACGACAACCGGGGTGAGGGCGGTTCGCACGGGGACTCGCAGGGCGGGGACTCCGGGTCCGCGCAGGGGAGCGGGTCGGACCAGCCGACCGGGGCCTCGGGCGCGGATCAGTCCGACGACGACTCCGACGACGACGGGCAGGGCTCGCGCCGGCGCCGCCGTCGCCGCGGCCGCGGCGCGCGCAGCGGAGGCGACTCCGGCGACGATCAGGTCACCTCGATCAAGGGATCGACGCGCCTCGAGGCGAAGCGCCAGCGCCGGCGCGAGGGTCGCGAGGCCGGCCGCCGCCGCCCGCTGCTCACGGAGGCGGAGTTCCTGGCCCGTCGCGAGTCGGTCACCCGGACCATGCTGGTCCGCGAGCAGGCCGGCCGCACCCAGCTGGTGGTCCTGGAGGACGGCATCGCGGTCGAGCACTACCTGAGCGAGCACACCGCGCAGGCCTCGCTCATCGGCAACGTGTACCTGGGCCGCGTGCAGAACGTGCTGCCCAGCATGGAGGCCGCCTTCATCGACATCGGCAAGGGCCGCAATGCGGTCCTCTACGCCGGTGAAGTGAACTGGGACGCGCTGGGGATGAACGGCAAGCCGCAGCGGATCGAGCAGGCGCTGAGCGCCGGCGACCCGGTCCTCGTGCAGGTGACGAAGGATCCCGTGGGCCACAAGGGCGCGCGCCTGACCAGCCAGATCTCGCTGCCGGGCCGCTTCCTCGTCTACATTCCAGGCAACTCGATGACGGGCATCAGCCGCAAGCTGCCGGACAACGAGCGCGCGCGGCTCAAGAAGCTGCTCAAGGAGATCCTGCCGGAGAAGGCGGGCGTCATCGTGCGCACCGCTGCCGAGGGGTCCTCGGATGAGGAGCTGGGCCGTGACGTCGAGCGCCTCACGAAGCGCTGGGACTCGATCCAGCAGAAGGCGAACGCGCCCAAGGCGCAGGCGCCGCGCCTGCTCTACAGTGAGCCGGACATGATCGTGCGCATCATCCGCGACGTGTTCAACGAGGACTTCGACTCCCTCGTCATCGATGGAGACGGCGCGTGGGACACGATCCACGAGTACGTCGAGGCGGTCGCGCCGGACCTGCTGGACCGCGTGAGCCGCTACGGTGCGGAGGACACACCCACGGCTCAGGCGGCCGCGGAGGGCACGGACATGTTCGACCACTTCCGGGTGAACGAGCAGGTCGAGAAGGCGCTGAGCCGGAAGGTGAATCTGCCCTCGGGCGGTTCGCTCGTCATCGACCGCACGGA
>DYUK01000156.1 GCA_020743695.1 Brevibacterium senegalense
GGAGGACGACATCCGGCCGTGCGTGGGCGCCAACGCCTGCCTCGACGCGATCTACGTGTCCGGCTCCGCCCACTGCATCCACAACCCCGCGACCGGCCGCGAGCAGGGACTGCCGCAGTCCGTCGCTGCCGCAGGACCGTCGCCGAGGCCGCAGCGGGTCGTCGTCGTGGGTGCCGGTCCCGCTGGGCTCGAGGCCGCACGCGTCGCCGCGGTGCGCGGGCACGAGGTCGTCCTGCTGGAGGCCTCGGACTCCCACGGCGGGCAGCTGGCGATCGCGGCGCGGTCGGAGCGGCGGCGGGACCTCATCGGGATCGTCGACTGGCGCCTGCAGCAGGTGCGGAAGCACGGGGTGGACGTGCGGTTCGGCGTCTGGGCGGACGCGGACACCGTGCGGGAGCTGGAGCCGGACGTCGTCCTCGTGGCGACCGGCGGGGTGCCGGACACGGAGGTGTGCGCGGGCTCCGAGCACGCACTGGACGTCTGGGACGTCATGACCTCGCCCGTCGCGGAGGGGTCCCGCGTCCTCGTCTACGACGACCACGGCTTCTACCCCGCCGTCGATGCGATGGAGCGGCTGGCGCGCGGGGGTGCGGAGGTCGTCTACGCCTCGCCGGAGCGCACGATCGCCGTCGATGTGGGCTCGATGAACTCACCCGCGTACCTCAAGGTCATGGCCGAGCACGGCGTGGAGTCGCGGCTGACGCGGCGCCTGACCGCGATCGAGGAGACGGACACGGGACTGCGCGCCGTGCTGCGCAGCGAATACGCGGACACGGACGAGACCGTCGACGTCGACGCGGTCGTCATCGACCACGGCACACTGCCCAACGACGAGCTCTACCGGGAGCTGCGCGAGGGTGCCCGCAACCGCGGGGCTCTGGACCACGAGGCGTTCGTCGACCCCCTGGGCACGCATGCCCGGGCCGTGCGACCGGAGTCACCGGGTGACGGCGAGTACGACCTGTATCGCCTGGGTGACGCCGTCACGAGCAGGAACGTGCACGCGTCGATCCTCGACGCCCTGCGCGTGGGACTGCTGGTGTGACCCAGCGTCACTCGCGCGGCACGACGATGTCGTTGACCTGACCGGGTGCGCAGGCGATCTCCCAGCGGTACCCGTCGGGGTCTCCGAAGTATCCGCTGTAGCCGCCCCAGTCACGGTCCACGGCCACCCATGCGGGCGGCGGCGGGCCGCCGTCCTCGGGACCTTCGGTTACGGCGACGGGGTCCGCACCGGCGACCCGCGCCGTCCGCAGCACGTCGTCGACCTGGGCCTTCGGGCCCACGTTGTGGGCGAGGGTGAGGGGCGCGACGCCGGGACCCCGGTTGATCGGGCCCACCTCCTCCTCGAACTCCGTCTCGCTCCACAGGGAGAAGAGGAGGTGCTCGCCGGCGCGGATTATGAGGACGCCCGGCGCCTCGAGCTCCGGCGTCCAGCCCAGGCCGTCCACGTAGAACGCTCGGGAGCGGGCGACGTCGGCCACGGCCAGGGTGATGAGCGAGATGCGCTGGTCCATGCGTCCAGCCTAGATCTCCTCCCGCAGAACGTTCTTCTGGATCTTGCCCGTGCCGGACCGTGGGAATGCGTCGCGGATGACGACGTCCTTCGGCAGCTTGTACCGGGCCAGCTTCCCGTCGCAGAACTCACGGACCTCGTCGAACGTCGGCGCCTCCGTGTCCGCCGGGGGGACGATGATCGCCACGGGCACCTCACCCCACTTCTCGTCCGGACGGCCGACGACCGCGACCTCGGCGACCTTCGGATGCCACGCGATGACGTTCTCCAGCTCTGCGCAGTAGATGTTCTCACCACCGGAGATGATCATGTCCTTGACCCGGTCGACGACGTAGACGTACCCGTCCTCGTCCTGCCGCACCAGATCACCGGAGTGGAACCAGCCGCCGGCGAACGCCTCGTCCGTCGCCTTCTCGTTGTTCCAGAACCGATCCATGACGCCCGGACCCCGGTAGACGATCTCGCCCACCTCGCCCTGCGGGACATCGTTCATCTGCGCGTCGACGACCCGGATCGAGAAGTTCCGATCGGGCAGGCCCACGGACCCCAGCTTCCGCAGCGAATCCTCGTGGCTGAGCGACATGCCCACCGCGGTGGTCTCCGTCTGGCCGAACGATGCCTGCGACGCAGCCGCGGGGAACGTGTCCCGCAGAGCCACCAGCAGCGCCTCCGATGCGGGCGCCGCACCCCACCCGTAGAACTTGAGGGCCAGATCGCGCGGCGAGCGCTGCTGTTCAGCGACGATCTCCTGCCACTGCCCCGGCACCATGAAGGTGTGGGTCACGCCGTGCGCGGCCATCACATCCAGCAGGTGGGCTGCGTTGAACCCCTTCGACGGGGTGATGACCGACGCAGCGGCATTGGCGATGTTGGTCATCACCACGTTGAATGCCGCGATGTGGAACATGGGCGAGGCGATGAGGACCGAGTCCCGACCCGGCACGTACCCCCAGCTCGCCGACGACCGCATCGTCGTGCTCAGGAAGTTCGAGTAGGTGAGCACGGCGCCCTTGGGCCTGCCCGTGGTGCCGGAGGTGTACATGATCGCCAGCGGATCGGTGTCCTCACACATCACCGGAGCCGGGACAGACGCATCGACTCCCCCAGCCGTCAGCGACGGCAGGTCCATGACGGGGATGTCCAGGGGGCTCTCCGCGACAGCCGACCGGACCAGCGCACCGTGCTCCTGATCGGCGATCACCACCTGTGGGGAACTGTCTTCCAGGAGATATGCGATCTCGCCCGCTGCCAGTCGGAAGTTCACCGGGACGATGATCGCGCCCAGATAGTTGACCGCATTCGCCGCGATCGGGAACTCTGCGCAGTTGCCCGCCACGAGCGCCACCCGATCGCCGCGACCCACCCCGGCTCGGGCCAATCGCAGCGCTGTCTGCTGAATCCGCGGCAGAAACTCGCCGTAGGTGATCTGCGTGTCATGATCGATCAGCGCGACGGTGTCCGGCACCAGGTGGGCATGCCGGAGAATTCCCGCGATCGGCAAATGCGTTCGCGCGATCTCGAACTCGATCTCGTATG
>DYUK01000157.1 GCA_020743695.1 Brevibacterium senegalense
GGCTTCCTCACCTTCGTCATCATCAAGCTGGTCCGGGGCAAGTTCCGCGAGGTGCACCCGCTCATGCTGCTCACCAGCGCACTCTTCGCCGTCTACTTCGTCTCCGGCCCGCTGCAGGACCTGCTGGGCGCGGCCTGACATGGCTGCCGGCCGCCGAGGCCGCCCTCAGTCCGCCTCGCCCCGCACCGGGGTGAGACCGGGCAGCTTGGGCTCCAGCCCGTCGCCGCTGGAGACCCCGCGCAGACGGCGCGAGACCCACGGCGCCAGGTGGGTGCGCACCCACGCGGACTCCTCGGCGACGACCTGGCGGACGGGACGGCCGGGCCGCTCCGGCATCGCGAAGCCCTGGCGGGTCGCGGGGGTGCCCTCGAGGGTCGCGAGCGCCTGGCGGGACACCAGCTCGTGCCCCTTCGCGCTCAGGTGGATGCGGTCCTCCGCCCACATCTCCTGCGTGTACAGCTCGCGCAGGCCCCACACGTCCACCATGTAGCAGCCGTGGCGCTGCGCGATCGTCCAGAGGTGACTGTTGTAGATCCCCACCCGCGAGCGCACCGTGCGGATGAGCGGCGAGGCCGCCTCCGTGTCGTAGCCGTTGACCATGAGGACCTGGATGCCGACCTCGCGCAGTGCGACGACGGCGGACTCGATCTCATCCGCCAGGTGGTCGATGTTCGTGTACGGGCGCAGGCAGTCATTGCCGCCGGCGCACAGGCTCACGAGGTCCGGCGCCAGTTCGAGGGCCCGCGGCAGCTGCTCCGCCAGGACCTGGTCGGCCAGTCGGCCGCGGATGGCCAGGTTCCCGTACGTGAGGTCGGGGCTGCCCACGGGTGAGGTGACCAGCTGCTCGGCCAACCGGTCGGCCCAGCCGCGGAAGCCGCCCGCAGTGGGGTCGACGACCTCGGCGTCCGTCGTGCCGACTGCACCGGTCCCGCCGGGTTCGGGGTCGTGGGCCGGGTCCGCGAAGTCCATGAGGCCCTCGGTGAACGAGTCCCCGATCGCGACGTAGCTGCTGAAGGGCGGTGTGGCGGTCACTGTGATCTCTCCCGTCGACGCGCGTGCTGGAGCCCATCGTATTCCCCGACCCGCTACCGTGGATGGCGACGGATCCCCGCTGTCACCGGTCCGCCAGCCCCCACATCCCAGGAGTCGCCGTGTACCGTTCCATCCCCGTCCCCGCCGTGAGCGACCTCGCCGTCGTGGGTGCCCGCATCCTCCCCGTCGCGGACGCGGACGGGAACCGGGCCGCGCCCCTGGAGGACGGCGTGCTGCTGGTGCGCGACGGCCGGATCGCACAGGTCGGCACCGCCGCCGAGGTCGCGGTCCCGCAGGACGGCTCCCTCACCGTCGTCGACGGGTCCGGGATGGTGCTGACGCCGGGGCTCGTCGAGGCCCACGGCCACCTGGGCGTCCACGAGGACGGCGAGGGCTGGTCCGGCGACGACACGAACGAGAGGACCGTCGTCGACGGCGCGAAGCTGCGCGCGCTCGACGCGATCAACCCCGCGGAGGTGGGCTTCAAGGACGCGCTGCGCGGCGGCGTCACGAGTGCGGTCGTCAAGCCGGGCTCCGCGAACCCGATCGGAGGGCGGACCGCGGCGGTCAAGACGTGGGGCCGCGTCGTCGACGAGATGGTGATCCGGGAGGACGTCTCCGTCAAGTCCGCGCTGGGGGAGAACCCCAAGCGGGTCCACGGCGAGAAGGACCGCATGCCGTCCGTCCGCATGGGCGTGGCGGCCGCGCTGCGCGAGGCTTTCGTCGACGCGCAGAACTACGTGCGGGCGCGCGACCGGGCGCAGGAGGAGGGGACTCCGTTCGACCGCGACCTGGGGCGCGAGACCCTGGCCGCTGTCCTGGCCGGTGACCTCATCTGGGACCAGCACTGCCACCGGGCGGACGACATCGCGACGGCGATCCGCCTGTCGGAGGAGTTCGGATACCGCCTGGTCGTCAACCACGGCACGGAGGGCCACCTGCTGGCGGACTACCTGGCGGAGAAGGGCATCGACGTGATCGTGGGCCCGCTCATGACCAGCCGCTCGAAGGTGGAGCTGCGCAACCGGACACTGGCCACTCCGGCGGCGTTGGCCCAGGCGGGCGTGCGGATCGCGCTCACGACCGACCACCCGGTCATCCCCATCAACTTCCTCATCCACGAGGCGAGCCTGGCGGTGAAGGAGGGCCTTGACCCCGTCGTCGCCCTCGAGTCGCTCACCATCAACCCCGCGGCCATGCTGGGGCTGGACGATCGGGTGGGTGCACTGGCGCCGGGCCGCGACGCGGACTTCGTCCTGTGGACGCAGGATCCGCTGGACCTGGACGCCCGCGCCGCCCTCGTCTTCGTCGACGGCCGCGAGGTCTTCCGCTACGACGAGGAGTCCGGACTGGCCGATGTCGCGGATCCGTGGGGTCCCACCCGCATCGCCCAGCCCACCACCCACTGAGAACCGACTCGGCCCGACCGTTTCACCCCACCCGCCCCGCGCAGAACCAGGAGGACGCAGCTCCACGTGACTCAGGACGACCGACTCCGCCGCCCCCAGGAGGACACACCCGCCGGCACGCCCGCGGGTGACGCCGTCGCGCGCCCGGACGAGCGCGGCACCGCCCCGCGCACGGGCGCGTCTCCCACCGGGTCGGAGGCCGGCACGGCACCGCGCGGAGGCGCGGCAGAGGCCGGGACGGCGCCGCGGGGAGGGACGGCTGAGGCGGGCACCGCACCTCGCGGGGGAGCGGGGGAAGCCGGGACCGTCCCGCGGGGAAGCGCGACGGAGGCCGGCACGGTCCCCCGGAATGGGGCCTCGGGAACGGAGTCGAAGGGTTCCCGGCGCGCCCGGGTGAGCGGTCTGCTGGGCCGCAGCCGTTCCGGAGGTGCGGCGAAGCCCGCGCGGTCCGCGCAGCAGATCGCGCGCCGGGCCGTCACGAAGATCGTCGAGGACCCCTCGCCCACGACGCAGCCCATCCCCATCGTCGCGGTCCTGCGGAACACGCCGTACTCGGCGCCCGTGCAGGAGGCCGCGAAGAGCGAGGACGAGGCGCGGATGATCCTCGACCTCGCAGTCGATCTGGGGCAGATGATGCTGCGGGCGGGCGCGTCGTCGCAGGACGTCGAGGTCTCCGTCATCGCGACGTGCACCGCCTACGGACTGGCGACCGTCGAGGTCGACCTCACCGCGAACTCGCTGACCGTCCACTACACGGACGGCATGGGCAACATCGTCACGGTGATGCGCGTGAATCGCGAGGACTCCGTCCACTTCGCGAAGCTGTCCGCGATCCACGCCCTGGTGACGGAGATGGTCGACGGGAGGATCGATTACGAGCGGGCCCGCGAGCGCCTCGACGCGATTCGCAAGCAGAAGCGCCCCTACCCGGAGTGGCTCGTCGACGTCTCGTGGGGCGCGCTGGTGGCGGGCTTCGTCAACCTGGTGGGCGGGTCCTACGTGTCCTCCCTCCTGGGCTTCATCATCGCGATCGCGAACCAGCGCTTCGGCGCGCTGCTGGGCCGCACCGGCATGCCCTCGTTCTTCATCGTCGTCATCCAGGCGCTCACCATCACGGTGCTGGCGATGGGGGCGGCCACGCTCAACCTCATCGCCAGTCCCCAGTTCCTGGTGGCCGCGGGCATCGTCCTGCTGCTGCCCACGATGGGGCTCATCTCCGCAGTGCAGGACGCGATCACGGACTTCCCGCTCACCGCGTCCGGGCGCGCGATCTCCGTGGCGCTCACCTTCGCTGCGATCGTGACGGGCATCGCCGCGGGCATCATGATCGGGCGGCTGCTGAACCTGCAGACGATCGAGGTGACGCTCCCGGCGACCGGCACGCAGTTCCTCACGACGCTCGTGTCCCTCTTCGCGGCCGTCATCGTCGCCGCCGGTGGCGCGACGGCGATGCAGGCGACGAAGCGGTACATCCTCCCTGCCGCGATCATCGGCGTCATCGGATTCGCGATCATGGTCGCCTGCCTGGTGGGCGGACTCAACGGGATCCTCACGAGCTTCCTCGCCTCCACCGCCGTGGGGGTGCTGGCCCGGCCGGTCGCCCTGCGGCTGGGCGCGCCCGCGATCGTCCTCGTCATCCCCGGGCTCTACCCGCTGCTGTCGGGGCTGTCGATCTTCAATGCGGCCTACCTCATCGTGCAGCCGGAGGAGTCCGTCGGACTGGCCACCGGTCTGTCGTCCCTCTTCACTGCGCTCACCGTGAACGCGGCACTGGGGGTGGGCGCAGTCTTCGGCACCTTCCTCGCGACGTGGCTGCCGTACGGCCAGGGCCGCCGGACGAAGGCCGAGGCGATCGTGCAGGACGAGGGTGGGGACGCGGAGGAGACCGCGACCGGCGCGCCCTGACCGGGAGGCCCAGGCTTCGACCTGACGGGGAGGCTCAGGCCTCGAGGCGCCAGTCGACCGGTGCGGCACCCATCTCCTGGAGCAGGGCGTTCGTGCGGGAGAACGGGCGGGATCCGAAGAAGCCCCGTGAGGCGGACAGCGGCGAGGGGTGCGGCGATTCGACGCGCGGCACGTCCGTGAGGCGCGGCGCCAGTGACTGCGCGTCCCGTCCCCACAGGATCGCGACGAGCGGTGCGCCGTCCTGCGTCCGCCGCTCGACGAGCGCCTCGATCGCGCGGTCGGTCACCTGCTCCCAGCCCTTGCCGCGGTGGGAGGCGGGTGCGCCCGGCGCCACCGTCAGGCACCGATTCAGAAGCATGACGCCCTGGCGGGACCACGGCCGTAGGTCGCCCGTGGCGGCGGGCGGGACGCCCAGGTCGTCGTGGAGCTCGCGGTAGATGTTGACGAGTGAGCGCGGCAGGGGTCGGACGTCCGGGGCGACGGAGAACGACAGCCCGATGGGGTGCCCGGGGGTCGGATAGGGGTCCTGTCCCACGATGAGGACCCGGACCTCGGTGAGGGGTTCGCGGAACGCGGCCAGGATGTCGTCACCCGACGGCAGGTAGCCGCGGCCGGCCCGCACCTCCTCGCGCAGGAAGTCGCCCATGCCCCGGATCACGGGTTCGACGGGGGCCAGGGCCTGCGCCCAGTCCGGGGCGATGATCGTGTCGAGCGGGGCGTGCGGACTCATGCGCACCACACTACGGCGCGCGGTGCTCTGCGGTGCACAAGCCGTGTGCGGGCGTGGGCACCGGGCGGCTCTCGCACACGTGGGCACGGGTGGATATGCTCGGAAAGGTTCAGTGACGAACGGTCACGCGCACGATCATCGAGGAGGCGGCATGACAGGGTTCCCAGAGAAGAAGCACTATCCGATGCTCATCGGCGGTGAGTGGGTCGACGCGCTCGACGGCGACACGGCGGATGTCATCACCCCCATCGACCGGAACGTCGTCATCGCGACGGTCCCGCGCGGCAAGGACGCGGATGCGGATCGCGCCGTCGAAGCCGCGAAGAAGGCGTTCCCCGCGTGGGCCGGCCTGCACTTCAAGGAGCGTCAGCGCCTCCTGCTCAAGGCCGCTGACGCGCTCGAGGAGAACATCGAGAACCTCGCGCAGCTGACGGCCCTGGACACGGGCAACGCCCTGCGCACGCAGGCGCGGCCGGAGGCGGCGACGCTCGTCGACCTGTTCCGCTACATGGGCGGCATCGCCGGGGAGTCGAAGGGCGTGGTCCTGCCGGCGGGCGACGATCAGCTGCAGTACACGCGGCGCGAGCCCGTGGGCGTCGTGGCGGGCATCCTCCCGTGGAACTCGCCGCTCATGATCGCGGGCTTCAAGACCCCGGCCGCACTGGCGGCGGGCAACACCCTCGTGCTCAA
>DYUK01000158.1 GCA_020743695.1 Brevibacterium senegalense
AGACGAATTCCGAAGAGAGGGCACGATGGCGGCGACGAGCTCCGCGATGCACCACGCAGCGCCTCCGCCGGCACCGACCGAGCCTCCGCCCCCGGCCCCGGCGCCCTCGCGGCAGGATCTCCGACTCCACATCGCGGGACCGCCGGCCTCGATCGACGAGGCCCTGCGATCCGTCGCGGGATCCGGTCCGGTCCTCGTCATCGTCGACGAGCGCGAGGCCGCGGCGCAGGAGCAGCTGGTCTCCCACGCCCGCGCCGCATCGACCTACTCGGATGTGACGGTCCACCGCTCGCACCTGTCCCCGCTGGGCATCAGCGCACTGGTGCAGGCGGCGCGATCACTGGCGGATCAGCTGCCCGCGGCCCGCGTGCACGACCTCCTGCCGCAGATCGAGGCCTCGATCCGCTGCTTCGCGGTGCTCTCCTCCGTGTCGAAGCTGCGCGACCCCAATCCCTCCCTCCTGCAGCACGTGCGCAGCTGGTGGCCCACGACCCGCTTCCTTGCGGAAGCGGGAGGAGCGGTGCACCGCTTCCGCCCGCAGTCGACGACGGACCCGCTGGGTCCGCCGCCGGCCGCGACTCCCAGCGTGCTCCTCGTGGCGGGTGAGGACGATGCCGTGCAGGACGAGCGCACCGGCCGGATCGTCCGCGGACTGGGCGCGGCCTCGGCGATGGCGACGCAGGTGCCGGTGCACACGTGGTGGGGGACGACGCCGATCGCGGAGTACTGTCTCGCCCCGCTGGATCTGCACGGGATCATCACCGGCCACAGCGCGGAGGCGCGGCACTGCCCCTGGTGCCGGGAGAGCACCAGCGCGCACCCGTGCCGCCTGTGCGGCGGTCAGACAGAACAGGAAGCCACTCCATGAATCCTCAGCAGCGACGCGGCGTCATCATGATGATCATCGCCGCACTGGGCGCTGTCGCCGTCTTCATCGCACTGGTCGTCTACGTGCAGTCGGTGAGTGCGGAGGTGGGGCCCCGCTCCACCGTCTACGTCGCGACGGAGGACATCCCCGCGCAGCAGTCGCTGGACCCGGCGCAGATGGAGACGGAGGAGGTGCCCAACAAGTACATCACCCCGCAGATGATCACGAGCCAGGAGGAACTGGCCGGGCAGAAGGCCTCCGTGCCGATCGCAGCGGGATCGTGGATGCAGACGGACATGATCGCGCCGGCATCGGCACTGGAGGACGGGCAGCGCGAGATCTCCGTGAACTTCGAGGCGGACACCGGCATCAACGGGCGTGTGGCGCCCGGCGACACGGTCGACGTCATCGCGGCGTTCGCCAAGGAGCGCGAGAACGAGCAGGGTGCGGAGTCCTACCGCCGCGCGGACATCCCCTACAACACGGCGGGGATCCTGGTCCGCAACGCGCAGGTCGTGTCCGTGGGCCAGCCCGTCGACCCCAACGCGGCCGTGGGCGCGGCGGATGAGACCGGAGCGCAGGTCGCGATGGTGCCCGTCACCTTCGCCGTGAGCGTCGAGGACGCCGGCCGTCTGGCCTACGGCGAATCCTTCGCCGTGAGCATGCGTCTCATGCGGTCGGGCAACAACGAGACGGGCACGCAGGTGGACGAGGGCGCGACGACGTTCGACGACGTCGACCTGCAGGAGATCATCGGCAGCGACGGCTGACCAGTGGGCGATCGATGATGAGTGAGAAGGCAGGAATGAACGCATCCACCAGCACCGCCGTGCTCTGCTGCGCTGACAGCGGCCGCGCGTGGGAGATCCGTCAGGGGTTCGCGGATTCGGGCGTGAACGTCGAGCGCCAGTACGGCTCGACCAGCGCTCTCATCCCTGCGC
The DNA here is from genome assembly GCA_020743695.1 of Brevibacterium senegalense. GTDB lineage: Bacteria > Actinomycetota > Actinomycetes > Actinomycetales > Brevibacteriaceae > Brevibacterium > Brevibacterium senegalense_A. Next base: position 1,810 of record DYUK01000158.1, read on the forward strand.
TCGCGGACCTCGATCCGGACTCCATCGATCTGCTGATCCTCGACGAGGGCGTCACTCCCATGAACGTGTGGGACCTCTGCCTGGAGGCCTCTGTCAAGCTGCCGTCCGCGGCGATCATCCTCGTCCTCGACAGCCCGGACGGCACGAAGCTGTCGAAGGCGATGGACGTGGGTGCGCGCGGCGTCGTGGGCTTCCCGCTCAGCTACGAGGACGTCGCGGCGCGCGTGACGTCCGCGCTCAACTGGACGAAGACGGTGCGGACGGCGGTCCGCAGTCGCAGCGACGAACAGCTGAGCGCGGACGCGCGCGGCGGTTCGATGGTGACGATCGGCGCTGCGAAGGGCGGGACCGGCGCCAGCACCATCGCGCTGCACCTGGCCCGTGCGGCACAGGCCGCGCGCCCGCAGGCCAAGGTCGCGCTGGTGGACCTGGACCTGCAGAAGCCGGACCAGTCCATCCTCCTGAATGTGCCGCTGCACCGGACGGTCACGGACCTGCTGGGCGTCGTCGACGAGCTGACACCGCGCCAGCTGGAGGACGTGCTCTTCACGCACGAGGACGGTTTCTCCGTCCTCTTCGGCCCGCGCCACGGCGAGGAGGGCGAGCTGGTGGGGGAGCGCGAGGCCCGGCAGATCCTGGGCATGCTCCGCTCCCGCTACGACGTCGTCATCGTGGACATCGGGTCCGTCATGGGTGAGGCGAACTCGACGGCCGTGGAGATGGCGGACGAGGCATTCATCGTCTCGACCTCCGACGTCCCGTCGCTGCGCGGTGCGCGCCGACTCAGTGAGCTGTGGCAGCGGATCGGCGTGCGGAGCACGCAGGCGACGCGGATCATCTTGAATCGCTGCGATCGGACGGACGACATCCAGCCGGAGGCCGCGCGCAAGATCGTGAGCCTCCCCGTCGTCGACGTGCATCTCCCTGCGGACCAGCGCGCCCTGCAGTTGGCGGCCAACCGTCGCGACCCGTCGCTGGCGCTGCCGGGCTGGACCAAGCGGGTCCGCGAACTGGGCGTCGAGATGAAGGTCGTCCCGGCGGACAGCCTGGACCTTCCGGTCGAGCGCAAGGAGCGGAAGAGGAAGCGGCGCGGGAAGAAGGGCGCCGCCGCGGACCAGGACCTGTCCCTGGACGGGGATGCCGCGGGCGGCAGCGACGACCCGGGCGGACGCGCGGATGTCCGAGGCGTCGACGGACAGGGCGACGACTCGCTCGCGCTGCCCGTCGATCCGGCGACCGCCGGTGCGGACGAAGCCCGCGGGGGGACCGGCAGGCGGGCGCTCAGCAGGCGTGCGGCGGCCGAGCGCGGCCAGTCGACGCTCGAGTTCGTGGGGCTCATCGCCCTGTTCGGACTCATCGCCGCGATCGGATTCCAGACGGTGCTCATCGGCATGACGTGGGTGTTCGCCGCAAACGCTGCGAACGAGGGCGCCCGGGCGGCGGCGGTGGGCGACAGCGCCCGCGCCGCGGCGGTGGCCCGCACCCCTGCCGCCTGGCAGGACGGACTGAACGTGAGCGAAGGGATCTCCGAGGTGGACGTGCGCATGCGCACGCCGCTGCTGGTCGACATCAGCAAGGATCTGCAGCTGGTGATCCCCGCCAGCGCCGGGATCGTGAAGGAGCCGTGAGGGGCACGATGACTAGGACCGAGGCCGTGCTGATCGACGCGGAGGCGCCGGTGCAGAAGCAGGAGGACCGACGGACCCCGCGTGAGCGGGGATCCGCGACGATCGAATTCACCGGGACGTTCTTCATCTGGCTCACGATCGTCATGGTGTGCCTGCAGGCGGCGCTCGCGATGTTCGCGCTCAGCCAGGCGAACTCCGCCGCCCGCAACGCGGCGCGCGCAGAGGTCGTGACGGTGGGCGCGGGACAGTCGGCGGGGAAGGCCGCACTCTCCGCACCCCTGCGCAGCGGATCCTCGACCTCGTGCACCTCGTCCGCGATGGTGAGCTCGACGGGATCCGTCACGTGCTCCGTCACCGTCGCGATGCCCATCCTGGCGCTCGACTGGATCACCGAATGGGTGTCGCCGGTCACCGTCACGCGCGATGCCGAGCAGCCGATGACCGAGGTGCGCTGACATGTCACTGCTGCAGCGTGCCGAGTACAGCCGCGAGGTGCGGGGCGAGGCGGACGACGCCCGTCCCGCCGGACCGCGGACCCCGGAGGAGCGCTTCAACGACTCCGTCCGCGAGTACCGACGGATGCTCCTGGACGAGATCGACCTCGAAGAGCTGGAGAAGCTGGGGCCCTCGCAGCGGCGGGTGAGGCTCGAGCGGGTCATGAGCCACCTTGTCTCCCGCAACGGGCCGGTGCTGGCCGCGCGGGAACGGCAGGCGATCATCAAGCGCGTCGTCGACGAGGCGCTGGGCCTGGGCATCCTGGAGCCGCTGCTGAATGACGAGTCGATCACCGAGATCATGGTGAACGGGCCGGACGACATCTACGTGGAGCGCAGCGGACGGCTGGAGCGCCTGCCGCTGTCCTTCTCCAGCGACGACCAGCTCATGCAGGTGATCGACCGCATCGTCGCCGGGGTCAACCGGCGCATCGACGAGGCCTCGCCCATGGTCGACGCGCGATTGGCGACCGGTGAGCGCGTGAACGTCATCATCCCGCCGCTGGCGCTGGACGGCCCCACGCTCACGATCCGGCGGTTCCCCACCCCGTTCTCGCTGGACGACCTGCAGGGCAAGGGCAGCTTCGACGCGCTCTCGCGCGAACTGCTGGCCGCCTGCGTGCGCGCGCGCTTCAACATCGTCGTGTCCGGCGGTACGGGCACCGGCAAGACGACGATGCTCAACGCCCTGTCCGGGCTCATCCCGGACGACGACCGCATCGTCACGATCGAGGACTCCGCGGAGCTCCAGCTCCAGCAGCCGCATGTCATCCGCCTCGAGTCGCGGCCGGCGAACGTCGAGGGACGCGGACAGGTGACGATCCGCGACCTCGTCCGCAACAGCCTCCGCATGCGCCCGGACCGCATCATCGTGGGTGAGGTCCGCGGCGGCGAGACCCTCGACATGCTCCAGGCCATGAACACCGGTCATGACGGCTCTCTCGTGACCGTCCACGCGAACAACACCCTCGACGCCGTGTCCCGCCTGGAGACCCTGGCCTCCATGAGCGAGGTGAAGATCCCGTTCGAGGCGCTGCGCGACCAGATCAACTCCGCCGTCGACCTCATCGTGCAGCTGTCGCGCGGGGCTGACGGCTCGCGCCGGATCACGGAGATCGCGGCCGTGACGTCGCAGAGCCGGGAGGAGTTCCAGCTCACCCCCCTCATGCGGTTCCGGTCGAACCCGGTCGGAGCGGACCGCAAGGTCACCGGCGTCCACGAGATGCTGGAGATCCCGGCCCCCGTGGCGGAGCGACTGTGGGGCGCCGGCCACCAGCTGTCCGCCGGATTCCGCATCGCCGCCGACTCACGGATCCCGAGGTCCTGACGTGCCCCTGTCCGTCGTGCTCGTCGGAGCCGTCGTCGTCCTCATCATCGGTGCGATCGGCGTCACCTCCCTGGCGCTGGGCACCGCCTCGCAGTCCGATGTCGTCCGGTCGGAGCGGGGTGCGCGGGGTGCGAGCTTCCGCCACACCGTCATCAGGCGGATCAACTCCGCCTTCCTCCGCTTCCGTGTGGGCGAGGCCCTGTCCACCGCGCTCATCCAGGCGAACATCCGGCAGATCTACGCGGTCGAGTACTTCCTGGGCGGACTGCTGGTCGTCCTGCTGGTGCTGGTGGGCCTGCTCAACGTCGTGGCTCCCTTCTACGCCGTGCTGCTGGCCGCGCTGGTGGGCTGGGGGCTGTGGGCCGTCCTGTCGTATCTGCGCGAGCGGCAGCGCCAGAAGTTCATCGCGCAGCTGCCGGAGTTCGCCCGCATCATGGCGAACTCGACGAACGCGGGACTGTCGATGTCGTCGTCGCTGCGGGTCGCCGCGCATGAACTGGCGGATCCGGCCGGGCGCGAGCTCACGATCCTCGAGCGCGAACTGGCCGTGGGCACTCCCCTGGATGTGGGACTCGAGCGGATGTCCGACCGCATCAAGGGCCGCGATCTGGACGTCCTCGTCTCCACCCTCGTCATCTCGCAGCGCGCCGGCGGCTCGCTCATCAGTGCGCTGCGCGGCCTCTCGACCACTCTCGAGGACCGCAAGGAGACCCGGCGCGAGGTCAAGACGATCGTGACCCAGTCGAGCTTCACCGGCTACCTGGTCGTCGCCTTCGGTGTGGGCTTCGTCCTCGTCATGAACATGATGACCCCCGGACTTCTGTACAAGCTCACCTCGACCGTCATCGGCCAGATCGCGATCGTGCTCGCAGCGATCGCCTATGCCGCGGGCCTGCTCATGATCCACCGGCTCACGCGGGTGAAGCTCTGATGATCGCACTCCTCATCGCACTCGTGGGTGCGGGCGTCGTCCTGACCGCGTACCTGGGCTACCGGAACTTCCGCGCCGACCCGCTGGCCGAACTGGCGCCCGAGGACCGCGTGCTCGTGAATGAGCGCGGCCGCAGACGGACGGCGACGGGACCGCTGTCTCGACTGGGACAGCGTCTCAGCCCGCCGATGGCGCGCATGCTGGGGACCGGGTACCGGAAGCAGTCCGACCACCAGATCGACCTGGCCGACGGGAACCCGTACAAGGACTTCGAGCAGTTCATGGCGTACAAGGTGTCGCTGGCCCTCGTCATGGGCGGGGGCGGTCTGGCCATCGCGATGCTGCTGAAGATGCCGCTGTTCATCCCGATCCTCCTGGTGCTGGGCTTCTTCCTCCCGGACCTGCAGCTGCGCCAGGCGGGGAAGAAGCGGCAGAGCGAGATCGACGATGCGCTGCCGGACTTCCTGGACGTGCTCGCGGTGACGGTCTCCGCCGGACTGTCGTTCCGCTCCTCCCTGCGCAAGGTGGTCGAGCGGACGGAGGGTCCGCTGGCCGTCGAGATGCAGCGGACCCTGCGCCAGATGGAGGTGGGCGAACCGCGGACGGTCGCGTTCACGAACCTGCGGAAGCGCACGGAGTCCGACGCGTTGGAGAAGTTCGTCGTCGCACTCGTGCAGGCGGAGGAACTGGGTGCGCCGCTGGTCGATGCGTTGGACCAGATCGCGCTCGACATGCGGCGCGACACCGCGCAGCGTGCGCGCCAGCAGGCATCGAAGGCATCACCGCAGATCGCCGGCGTCGTCACGATGGTCATGGTGCCCGGCACGATGGTCCTCATCCTCGCCACCATGTGGTTCGGCTCCGGCTTCGACTCGATGGAGCTGTTCTGATGGCGGACGCGCAGCCGGTGGAGGCGCCGCGCGACTTCGCGGCGGCCGTGGGCAAGGTCGTCGTGACCGCCCGCATGCTCTTCGTCTACCCCGTGCTCCTGTCGTGGACGGAGCGGACCCCCACGGTCGGCGAGATCGTCCTCGTCGTCGTCCTCGCCGGGCTGTCGCTCACCGCCCTGCTGCGCTGGCGCTGGATGGCCCGTTTCATCCGCAGCCATCCGATCGTCCTGAGCCTCGAGATCCTCGCCGCTGTCAGCGTCATGATCCCTGCGGGCATCGACTCGCCGTACCTCCTGTACTTGAGCACCTCCGCGCTGCTCATCGGGATCCTGACCCGCGGCCTGGGCCGGACCCTGCTGGTCGTCACCCTCCTGCTGGGGTACGCCATCAGCAGTCTCATCACGACGTCGCTCGTGACGGTCACGGTGCCGGAGGAGTTCCTCATCCGCACCGGCACCTCGCTGGGAGGCCTCGTCCTCCTGTCCGTGCTCGTCTACCTGGGCAGCACGATCGACAAGCTCCAGGATCGGGTGGACCGTGCGGTCGAGCTCGCGACGCAGAACACGCGGGAGGCGGCGCTGGGCGAGGAGCGCAGCCGCGTGGCACGGGAGCTCCACGACTCGACGGTCAAGTCCCTCGTGGGCATCCGGCTGCTGGCCAAGTCCTCGACGATGGACTCGTCGCGGACGGAGTCCGCGGTGCAGCTCATCGCGGACTCCGCGCAGATGGCGATCGACGATTCGCGGCGCATCCTGGCGGACCTGCGGACGGAGGAGGTGCCGCCGCTGTGGCCGTCAATCCGCCGGGTGGGGGAGGAACTGACAGCCCTGCACGGACTGCCCGTCGCGATCGAGGGCGACACGACGGCGGAGCCCACGTGCCGCATCCGCTACGGCGTGCGGAAGGTGCTCGAAGAGGCACTCACGAACGCGGCGCTCCACTCCGGTGCAGAGCGGGTGACGGTGCAGGCGGCTCTGGCCGCGGAGGGCCTGCAGATCGAGGTGGTCGACGACGGAACCGGGTTCGACCCGGGCGATGCGGAGCGCGGCGGGCACTACGGACTGGCGGGGATGCGCGAACGAGCGGCGGCACTGGACTGTCTGCTCCGCATCGACTCGGCCCCGGATGCGGGGACGACGGTCCGCCTCACGGTGCCGCTGGCGCTGCTGGAGACGACCTCCGCCGAGGTCCCGTTCGGCGGAGCCGGTCCGGCGCGCCTCCCAGCCCCGGCCGCGAGCGAGTCCGGGCAGGACGCGCCGGCACACGCGGGGGCCGCTGACCTGCGAACGAGGACGGGAACGTGAACGGACGACTGAGAGTGCTCATCGCGGACGACAATCCGATCGTGCGGATGGGTCTCGAACGGATCATCGAGGCGAGTCCGGACCTGGAGCTCGTGGGCTCCGCGGAGGACGGCGCGCAGGCGATCGAGCTGTCTGCGGACGCGCAGCCGGACATCTGCCTGTTGGATGTGCGGATGCCGGGGACCAACGGGATCGAGGCCGCCCAGGCGCTCGCGACGACCTATGCGGTCGTCATGCTGACTCACAGTGAGGAATCCGAGGTCATCACCGCCGCGATGCGAGCCGGCGCCCGGGGGTACCTCATCCACAGCGACCTGGAGATCGAGCACCTGTCCTCCGCGCTGCGGACGGTGGCTGCCGGGGGACTCCTCTTCTCACCCAGCGCCACCGCCGTGGTCAGCAGCGCATTCGGCCAGGCCGACCCGCACGTGGAATCGGGAGGGGAGTCCGCGAGGATCACCGCCCCCGGCGCTGCTCGGGCCACCGTACCGGACCGCCCCGCCGTGGGGACCGCTTCGCACGGGGCCACCAGCGCGCTGTTCGGCGCGCGGGCGGACGTGCAGGGTTTCGACCTCACCCGGCGCGAGACGGAGGTCATGGACCTCATCGCGGAGGGGTACACGAACAAGAGGATCGCGACGACCTTCTTCCTGTCGGAGAAGACGGTCAAGAACCACGTCAACAGCATCTTCTCGAAGCTGTCCGTCAGCACTCGCGCGGAGGCCGTGAGTCTCTGGCTGCGCCGGGACGCCGGGAGCGCGTCGTGAGGGGGCCCGGTCACCGCGTGGGCCCCCCGCCTGGGCCTCCGGGCCCATCTCCCGGATGAGCCCGCGATTGGGTCCAGGGTCTCTGTCAGCAGGACCGCCCGCCCGGAAGTATGGACATCGTCAGCACGACGGAATCCCCGGACAGGATCCGGACAGGGAAGGAACAGCACGATGCAGAAGCTCCAGCGCATGGCCCTCACGATCGACAACCAGGCCAAGCAGTACGCCGAGGCCGCCAAGGGTGCTCTCGCGGATCGCCGCGAGGACGGTCAGGGCACCATCGAGTACGTCGGCATCATCGTCATCATCTCCATCGTCATCATCGCGGTCGCCGTGTTCTTCGAGAGCACCGGCACGACGAAGCTCACGGAGGGCATCGGGACCGTCATCGACAACATCCTCGGCAAGACGGCCGGCTGATCCACAGAGGGGCACACACCTCATGACGGACGTGTTCCGGCGGCGCGAGGACGGGCAGATGACTCTGCCCGTCCTCCTGCTGTCCCTTGCGATCCTCGCCGCCACGATCGGCGGCTTCATCGTCGCCGAGGCGGTCGATACGCGCACGCGGGCCCAGAAGGGCGCGGACGCCGCGGCGCTGGCCGCCGCTCGCGACGTCCGGGACGACATGATCTGGACCTTCTCGCGCGGCCACATCGTGGCCTCGCCCGTGGGTCCTATCACCCGCACCACGTGGCCCACCGCGTTCGGAATCTCGAGCATGAGCGGGTCACCCGGCGCCACGGACTTCGCCCGCCGCAACGACACGACCCTGTCCTCCTATCGACCCGGTGTCCAGCGGATCACGACGGACGTGACGACTTCGTCGAAGGTCGAGTCCCCCGTGGGCCGGAAGGCGCAGAAGACCCTGACGGGCGAGGCGACGGCGACGGCCCAGATCGATTCGAGCGGCATCCGCTGCCGGCACCACACGGTCATCCGGGAGCCGCGCACCCGCGTCATCATCTCGTGGAAGGTCACCTGCAGGGGCAACGGCTCGGTCGCCCATGCGTCGTACACGGGACCCACCGCGCTTTCCGCGGTGATCACGAACGAGGACGCGTGGCGCAAGCTCTTCGACATCCGCCTGGTCGACTGACCCGGCGCGCCGCACGCACGATTCCACCCAGCAACGAGGAGAAAGCATGAGCGACCAGCCGTGGCAGCAGGGACCGCAGTACGGGAGCGGTGGCCAGTCGGGGCAGCCCGGCCCCCAGGGCCACTCCCAGCCGGGCCAGCCCTCCTACGGACAGCCCGGTCCCCAGGGCCACGCCGGCCAGCCCCACCCGGGCGCCTCGCAGCAGCCCTACCGCTTCCGCATGCCGCAGTCCTGGCCGCGCTCGCTGCAGGACGTCCTGCCGGCCGGCGGGTTCGGCGGCCACATCTTCTCGCAGCAGGCTGTGCCCACACTCGTCTCCATCGCCTTCTGGATCCTCCTCGTCAGCTCGGCGCTGGGCCTGGTCTTCTCCGTCCTGGGGCTCATCGCGATGCTGGGTGTGGGCCTCTTCGCCTACGGCGGCGCCGTGGTGCCCGCACTGGTGGCGACCGCGTTCGTCGCCCTCAACGTCGTCATCTGCGCGCTGCAGGTGCTCCTGTCCTTCAAGATTCGCGAGGCCAGCGAGTGGGCCCGCTTCGTGCTGTCCGTCCTCACCGCCGTGGGTCTCATCGTGGGTGCGGGCGGCCTGGTGGCCGGTGGCTCCGGCGGTGGGATGACCGGCCTGCTGGGCATCGCCGTCGTGGTCCTCCTGTGGCTGCCGGAGCCCAACGAGTGGTTCCTCACGTCGCGGCCCTCGTGAGTTCACACGCCGCTCACCTGGACCTGATGGTCTGCCCCCTGGCCCTCGCGCGGCAGCGCGAGGGCAGATCGTGCTCGAAGATCCCATTGGAGAACTGATCCGTGCCCCCTCACGATTCCCGTCCGTTCTGGGGCGCCGCCCTGGCCGCTGCCCTCGTGGCCGCTCCCGCGCTCGCCGCGATCACGATCCCGCCCGGGGGCGCAGCCGCGCAGACGGCGACCGCCGGCACGCTGACGGTGGGCTGGGGCGACACCGGCTTCGGCTGGTCTGAGAAGGACGCCGCTTCCCAGGCCGCGGCCGGCTCCGTCCTGAGCCTGGACGAGGGGCGGGTCCGGATGGGGGTGGCGCCGCAGCGCGACGGCGACACGGAGCAGCCGTACCCCCTGTCGCTGCGCGGGGTCACCGCGCACCCGGTCGACGGGGACGGACGGATCGGCGAGGCGATCGATATCCGCCCCGCGCTGTCCATCGATGAGGTGCCACGGGATGTCGAGGCGATGGAGCAGGGGGACAGCCCCCTCCTGACGCCGCGCCGGCTGGCGGACACCGGTCTGCTCAACAGCAGCGGCAGCGCGTTCGACGTGGACCACGCGCTGCAGACGGAGTGGTCATTCCTCATCCCCTCCGACGCGATGTCCGCAGAGGCGGCGCAGACGGACACCAGTGGCGGCATCGCCTACTGCGTCGCGGTGGACACGGGCGGCGTCCGCACCGCGCAGGACGGCACGGCGGAGGGCGACG
>DYUK01000159.1 GCA_020743695.1 Brevibacterium senegalense
CCGCGCCGTGCGCAGCTGGGCGTGGCCCTCCGGCGACTGGGGGTCCCTGCCACCGCAGGGCGGGATCGAGGCCGCCTTCCGCGCGGAGCTCGACGCCCACCCTGACCCCCAGACGCGCCTGGCGGAGATCACCCGCGAGATGGAGCTGGTCTCCTCCCGCTTCCGCACGGCGGAGACCTTCAGCGTCCAGGACATCATCGACCCGCGCACCACCCGCAGGCGGCTGTGCGAGTGGGTGCGCGACGCCTACGCGGTGCTGCCGCGACTGGTGGGCGAGCCGTCCTTCAGCCTGCGACCCTGAGGACGCACCCAGAGCACCCACCGGAGCCCACCTGCACCCGCACACACGACACACCTGACCACCCGCACGAAGGAGTGACGGCATGACCACGGAGACGACCACGCAGTTGGAAGCGCTGCTGACGGCGGACGGCACGACGCTGCCGGAGCGGCTGGACCACTGGGCGCAGGCCACCCCGCAGGCGATCTGCCTGTACGACGGGGAGACGGACCGCGAGTACACGTACGCGGAGTTCGGCGCGCTCACCGACGCGGTCGCCGGCAGCCTCGCACGCTGGGGGATCGTCCCCGGCGACCGGATCTCCGTCTTCACGACGAACAGCCTGCTCGCCGCGACCCTCATGTTCGCCTGCTGGAAGGCCGGCGCGATCTACGCCCCGGTCAACTTCTCGTACCGCGGCCGCCTCCTGTCGTACCAACTGCGCGACACCTCCCCGCGGCTCCTCGTGACGGACGCGGAGCTCGTCGAGCGGATCCCCGAGGTCGCGGGTGACCTCGCGGACGACGCGGCCCTGAGCGTCGCGGTGTTCGAGGACGACGCCGAGGCCCCGGTCGGCGGACTGCCCCGCGTCCCCTGGTCCGCGCTGACGCAGCAGGCTCCGCGCCCGGACGTCACGATCGGCCCGGCTGATCCTGCGAACATCGTCTACACCTCCGGCACGACGGGTCCGGCCAAGGGCGTGCTCCAGCCGCACCTGTGGATCAACCAGTACACCTACGGCCTGCGCTCCCTCATCGACTCCCGCGACGTCGTCTACAACGACCTGCCGATGTACCACGTGGGCGGGGCCTTCGCGAATGTTGGACGGGCGATCTGGAAGGGTGCCGAGGCGGCGATCTGGAACAGGTTCTCGCCGTCGGAGTTCTGGTCGCGGATCGAGCGCCGCGGTGCGACCGCCGCGATCCTGCTGGACGTCATGATCCCGTGGCTCATGAAGGCACCGGAGTCAGAGGCGGACCGCGCGAACACGCTCAGCAAGGTCCACATGCAGCCGCTGCCGCTGCACCACGCGGCGGTCGCTCAGCGGTTCGGATTCGACGCAGTGAGTGCGGGCTTCGGCCAAACGGAGTCCGGCGGTCCGCTCAAGATCGTCATGCTCGAGACCGCAGAGGGCGAGGGCACACCGGAGCATCTGCGCAAGGGCCTCCTGGGCGACGAGCTCACGGCCGCCTGTCAGGAGCGCGGGTTCAGCGTCGTCGACGGCACGACCGTGACGGAGAAGGGCGCGATGGGCTATCCCAGCCACTTCGTCGAGGCGATGATCGTCGATGAGTCCGACGCCGAATGCCCCCGCGGCGTGCCCGGCGAGCTGGTCGTGCGGCCCCGGATCCCGCACATCATGATGACGGAGTACATCGGGAAGCCGGAGGCGACCGCGACGGCGTGGCGCGGCGGCTGGTTCCACACGGGCGACTCCGCGCTGCAGAACCCGGACGGCTCCTTCCGATTCGTCGACCGGATGGGCGACCGGATCCGCGTGAAGGGCGAGAACCTCTCGTCGTTCCAGGTCGAGGACCTCCTCAACGGCCACCCGGACGTGCAGATGACGGCGGTCTTCGCCATCCCCAGCAGCGAGGGCAGCGAGGACGACATCGTCGCGTACGTGGTCCTCGTCGAGGGCTCCCGGACGACGGAGGACGACCTGCACGGGTTCGCGCAGGAGCAGATGCCCAAGTTCATGCGGCCGGCGCACATCCGCATCGTCGCGGACATCCCGCGCACGCCCACCAACAAGATCGAGAAGTACAAGCTCAAGCAGGACTTCACCGCGCAGACTGCGTAGCAGTCGGTCGGAACCGCGCGGCGGGCGTTCCGGGGTGTGCAATGATGCCACGACCCGGCGAGTATGAATGTGCGCGAGCAGAGGAGGCCCGATGGCTGCACAGCCCATCCGCGATGTCGACTGGACGGCGGCGAGGGACATCCGCAGGGAGCTCGAGTCGGACACGAAGGACGCCCTCATCGCTGCGGCGCGGCAGGTCTTCTCGACGAAGGGCTACGCCTCCGCGACGATCGCGAACATCGCGGCGGCGGCAGAGGTCTCGCGTCCTACCTTCTACGTGTATTTCGCGACGAAGGCAGAGGTGTTCCGCGTGGTCGCCTCACGGCTGCGCGACGAGCTCCTCGACGCGCACCACCACCCCCGCTCTGTCGCAGATGATCCGGTGCTGCTCTCTCGCGCCTCCGTCGAGGCGTTCGTCGACCTCTACGTCGAGAACCTCGAGCTGCTGGACGAGGTCGACAAGCGATCTGCGGTGGACCCGACGGTCGCCGGGATGTACGACGACATGGTGGGCAAACCCATGCGCCGCACGCACCGGCACATCACCCGGCTGCGCGAGGCGGGAGTCGCACACCCGCTGGTCGAGGACGAGTACGCCGCGCATCTCATGCGCACCGTGAACATCGACGCCGCCGGCGAGATCCGGAAGCACCCGCACCTGCGCAGCTTCCACATCGACCAGGCGACGCGGGTCTACCTCGCGATGATCGGCTACACCGGTGACATGTCCTCCCTCAGCATGTCCCGCACGGACCCGCCGCGCGCGGAGGACTCCCCAGCGGACGATGCGGAGACTGCGGACGACGCCGCGGACACAGACGACGCCGAGGTCGTGGCCGGCTGAGCGGTCGCGCGGACCGCGCACGCACAGACGAGGAGCCCCGAGCACATGCTCGGGGCTCCTCCGTCGTGACAGGGACGGTCCGTCACTTGCGGCGCTTGGGGTCCAGCCAGTCCTGGGCCTCGTCGGCCATGATGTTCGCGGCGAAGACCATGAGCGCGATCGCGATGCCGGGGACCAGGATCGCCAGGGGCGCCTGACTCATGAAGGAGTAGGCCCGCGACAGGACCGAGCCCCACGAGGAGCCGGGAGCCTGCACGCCCAGCTGCAGGAAGCTCAGACTGGCCTCTGCCAGCATCGCGTGGCCGAAGATCACGGAGGTCTGCACGATGACCGGCTGGATCATGTTCGGCACGATGTGCGGCAGGATGAGACCGCGGAAGCCCTTCGCACCGAAGGACCGAGCGGCCTCCACGTAGGTCATCTCCTTGACGCTCAGCGTCTGGGCGCGGGCCAGGCGGGCGATCGCCGGGGCCAGCACGATGCCCACGGCGAACATCGCGTTCCTCAGGCCGATGCCCATCGATGCGGTGACGCCGATGGCCAGGACGATCGCGGGGAAGGCGAGGAACGCGTCGACGACGCGCATGAGGATGGTGTCGACCCAGCCGCCGAAGTAGCCGGCTGCGATCCCCACGGGCAGGCCCAGGACCAGGGCGACGAGGACGGCGAAGAGCGAGGCGGCGATCGTCGCCTGTCCGCCGGCGATCATGCGGGACAGGATGTCCCGGCCCAGGTCGTCCGTGCCCAGCCAGTGCTGCAGGGACGGGTTCGCGAAGACCGTCGTGAGGTCCTGCGCGTTGGGATCGTAGGGGGTGAGCCAGCGGCCTGCCAGGAGCAGGACGAGGGCCACGAGGAGGATGAGGACACTCGCCCATCGGATGATGGGTAGGCGGCGTGCCTTGGGCGGGGGAGCGGTGACGGTCGTGCCGGAGCTGGACGGTGCCGTTGCGATTGTCGTGGCCATCACTTGATCCTGGGGTCGATGACGCGGTAGAGGACGTCCACCACGAGGTTGGTGAAGATGACGAGGAGCGCCATGATGAGGACGACTCCCTGCACGATGAGGTACTCGCGCTGATTCGTCGCCGTGACGATGAGCGTGCCCAGTCCGGACAGTCCGAAGACGGTCTCGACGACGACGGCGCCGGACAGGAGCCGCGAGATCTGCAGGCCCACGATCGTGAGGAACGGCAGGCTCGAGTTCTTGAGCGAGTGGAGCCAGAGGATCCGCATCCAGGACAGGCCCTTGGCCTTGTGCGTGCGCACGTGGTCGCTGGAAAGGTCCTCGACCATCGCGCTGCGGACCTGGCGGCAGATCTCCGCGCCGCCCACCATGCCCAGTGCGATGGCCGGGAGGATGGTGGCCCGGATCGATCCCAGGGGATCGGACAGGAACAGCGGTCCGCCGGGTCCGGGCAGCCAGCCCAGGGTGATGCTGAAGACCAGGATGAGGACCATGCCCAGCCAGAAGTTGGGGACTGCCAGGCCCAGGGTCGCGGCGGTGGTGAGGAACCGGTCCAGCCGGCCGCCGGAGCGGGAGGCGGACAGGATGCCCGTGGGCAGTCCGATGAGGATGGCGACGAGGAGGGCCATCGTCGTGAGGGTGAGCGTCACCGGGAGGCGCTCGAGGATGAGCCCCAGGACGCTCTGCCCGGTCATGAACGATGCGCCCAGGTCGCCGGTGAACAGACCGCCCACCCATGCGAGGTACTGGAGCACCAGCGGCCGGTCGAGGCCCAGCTGGGAACGGATCTCCGTCAGCCGCTCCGGCGTGGCGTACTCGCCAGCGATCGCGTTGGCGGGGTC
>DYUK01000160.1 GCA_020743695.1 Brevibacterium senegalense
GAGGTCCATCCACCGCTGCTGGGCGTCCTGCCGTGCCCGGCGGGCTCCCATGAGGTTCATCGCCGCCGTGCCCGCCGCGGCTCCCACGCCGTAGGCGATCCCCGTCGAGTTCGCCAACCCGGTGAAGACCAGGGGTGCTCCGGCGGCGTTGTACGTCCCGTCGCCGGGGGCGTCCCACACGAGCATCCGGCACGGGCCGGAGGCGACCATCTGCTCCGAACCCGGATCGAACATCGGCCGGATGGGACGCAGCATATGGCGCGGCACCAACTGGAAGTCCTCGGGCGAGAGGTCTTGACCGGAGTCGAGCCTCTTCTGCAGTCCCAGGGTGCTGAGGATCGCGACATCGGTGTTCGACAGGGCCGGGGGCTCGTCTGTGAAGCCTGTCATGGGTCGGTCGACTCTTCCGTTGGATACAGGTGTTGTCCACGAGTATAGGGACGACGGTGCGAGGCGGAACGGTTCACGCGTCGCTCGTCGTCATGTGAGGCCCGCGGACCGTCGCCGCGACGATCGATCGTCTGGAGCGTCTCATCGGACGGGCTGACGGCGGGATCGCCGCGGGCGTGGGCGACAATGGCCTCATGTCGACTCCTCGACTCTCGGAGCGTCCGTCCTTCGCGCAGCGGGACGCCTACCGTGATGTGCTGTCCGACGGGTTCGCGCAGGGACGCCTGGCGGACGAGGACTTCGACGTGCGTCTGCAGCTGGTGCACGAGGCCGACCGCCTGAGCGACCTCGAGAGCCTCATCTCCGATCTGCCGCGGGGTGATCTTCCGGTTCCCGTGGGGAGCGCCGGCGGGCCGGGATCCGGCGCTGGTGCGGGTGTCGCCGGCATGCCCGCCCTCAGCCGGGGGTCGAAGGTCCTGGCGCTCGTCCTCGTGGGGATCCCACTGGTGGCGGGTGTCTGCCTGGGGGCCGTGACGGGGGCGGCACGGAACGCTCAGCAGCCCGCGTCGGACGCCGGGATCGTGGGGGTGGTCGACGCGGAGGAGTCGGAGGTCCTGGAGTACCGGGACGTGGCGCGCGGGGTCGAGTTCGTCGCCCAGCAGGACGCCCCGACCACCGTGCGCATGAGCCCGGGCATGGTGCACCTCGAGGTTCCCACGGAGGACGGCACCGCGTACGACTCTGTGGTCCTCCTGCGGGACGGCAGGGTGTCGAGCGATCCCGGCACGGTGTACGCGGACGAGGAGGCGCCGCCGCTCGTGGATGCGGACGACCTGGATGCGGACGTCCTCGCCGCGATCGTGATGGCCGCGCCGCAGGTGTACGAGGAGCACGTGGGGGAGGTGCCCCTGCCGGTCGATCGTCTGAGCATCAGTGCGGACCACGTCGACGACGGGTATGCGGGCCTCGACGCGGAGGAGCCGGTCGTGACCGTCTGGTTCAGCACGGACGAGTACGGGGCGGGCGGCGGTCGGGTCGTGTACGCACTCGATGGGTCGCGCGTCCTGGAGGTGACGGAGTGAGCACGTCACGATTGGGCCGGCCCGCGCAGATGCGCCCCTCCCGCGCGGAGAGGGAGCCGTATACGGACGCGCTCGCTCAGGCGGTGGCCGAGGGTCGGCTCACCGACGCGCTGTACGAGGAGCGTGTGGACGAGGTCGAGCGCGCCTCGACGTTCGGCCGTCTCGATGAGCTGGTCGCCGACACCCCGTTCACGCCGGCGGTTCCCGAGCGCACGTACGCGCGGCTGCGGACGGGCCGGGTGGTTCTGACAGGTCTTTTCGTGGGACTCGTCGCCGGAGTGGTCACGCACATGGTCGTGGCCGTCCCTGCTCCCACCGAGGCCGGCTCCACCGCTGTGATCGCGGAGGAGGGCGGTGAAGCGGAGGGCGGTGGCGCTCCCGCCGGGTGGCAGGGACCGGAGGTCGCGACGGAGTTCGACTCCCTCGACCCGTTGGACGACGGTGCGATCGAGTACGCCCTCGAGGTCGCCCAGTCCGCCGGGCTCACGCAGATCGAGGAGATCCGTCTGGACCCCGACAGTTCGGGCATCGAGGGGGTGCGGGAGGACGGGACGATCTATTCCGTGAGTCTGGGGCCGGACACCGTGGGCAGCATGCAGATGGTGGACGCAGAGGTGGATGAGGACGCGATCTTCATCTATCCGGACGTTCTGGACCACGGCCTCGACGCGTACGTCGAGGCGGGTCGCGACGCCGCGGACGTGGGGGATGACGTGGAAGTCGGCTGGGTGCGGGTCATCTCAGGCGACGAGTGGTACACGCCGGACAGCGCCGGCAGGAGCGTCGTGCGCATCGACTTCGAGGACGGGTCCTACGGAGAGGTGCACGGCGACGACTTGACCCCCGTCCGGTGAGGGGCGCCGGTTGGCAAGTGGTGCGCACCTGCCATTTGTATGCATAGTTATGAAGTTCTAGGAGGCTCGTTCGCAACTCGCGCGAAGCACCTGCGGGGCTCATGAAGACGACGTACCGTGTGCGCGCCGCGAGTCGGGTGCGTCCACTTCACACTTCTCTCGCGAAGGACGTGCGAGCATTCGCCGACTTCGCAAGAGAAGTGTGACGTAGAGGATCGAGGAGTGAGCCCCGGTCAGCGGGTGCGGGAGACCGAGTGACCGGTGCGCTGGCCGCCCTGGCCCGAGCCGCCCTGACCGCCGCGGCGCCCGCGGTTGCCACGGCTGCCCTGGTTGCCGCCCTGGCCACGGCCCTGCTGGCCGCCGCCCTGGCCGGGACCGGACTGACCGCCGCGGTTGCCCTGACCGGGACCGCCCTGGCCTGAACCGCCCCGACCCGCGTCGGACCGGCCGCGACCGCCCTGGCCACCACGGCCTCGGCCTCGGCCGCGGCCCTGGCCGCCCTGGCCGGAACCGGACCGACCCGCACCGCCGCGACCGCGTCCGCCGCCCTGCTGCTGCGGCGGCGCCGGCGGCGCGGGCTCGACGTGGGGAGCGATCTCGCCCAC
>DYUK01000161.1 GCA_020743695.1 Brevibacterium senegalense
TCCGCGTCCTGGATGAGGACGGTGCTGCGGGAGTCCTCGGTGCCCTCCGTCAGGACGACGCTGCCGTCCTCGCGGGGGACCGCGACCCCGTGGTGGGCGTCCGGCAGGGTGAGGTCGTCCGTGCTGATCGCGGCTGTCGCTTCCAGGGTCGTGGGGTCGAAGGACTTCACGATCCCGTCTCCGTCGAAGAACGCCGCCGCGGTCCCGTCGTGGACGACGAGGTGGCCGGGGTGGCTGCCCTCGATGCGCTGGTCGCTCAGCACCGGATCCGTCGTGTACGCGTGGCTGTGGTCGCCGTGCGGCTCCGACCACGTGCCCGCGTCCAACAGCCGGAACGAGTCGCCCTCCGTGAGGAACAGGTGCCGGTTGTCGCCGCCCTGGTTGAGGCGGGTGAACCCTTCCGCCGGGAGGTCCCCCAGCTGCTCGCCTGTGAGCGCGTCGAGGACCAGCACCCCGCCGTCGTAGGTGACGACCAGGCGCGGGTTGGCGCCGGCGGCCTCGTGGGTCTCGCGGTCGGACGGGTCGACGGCGGGCGCGGAGCTGGACTCCGACGCGGTATCGGCTCCTTGCCCGCATCCGGCGAGCAGAAGCAGGGCGGAGGCGGCGGTGAGCGGGACGAGCGACCGGACCCGGATGGACTTCTTCGTTCTGATCATGAGTGCATGTAAGCCGCTGACCAGGAGCATTGTCATAGGTGGATATGTAGATACGCGCATGTGGCCTCGCCGTCGGCTGGTAGCGTCGGCCATGCGCAGTCGGCCGCCCCCGTAACCCAGAAGGCTCTGATGACCCAATTCCTCCTCGCAGCGCTGGTCGCCATGGCGATCAATCTGACCATGGACCTCGGTTTCGACGCGCCTATGTTGCTGCGGTGGGCGGTGGCGATCGTCGGAGGTGTGGTCGCGGTGCAGGTGTTCGCATGGTTCACCCGTAAGACAGAGAACGATCCGGAGGCCGGCTCCGAGCAACGTTGACGTCGCTGAGAATCGCGACGAAGCCGTGTCCGTCCCCGGTCGTAGAGTGACGGTATGAGTGGACCGGGGCAGCGGACAGGCGGAGTGGCAGCCGATGCGCGGGTGATCGAGGTGCGCGGGGCGCGCGTCCACAATCTGCGGGACATCGACGTCGACGTGCCGCTGGACCGGCTCGTCGCGATCGCGGGCGTGTCCGGGTCCGGGAAGTCCTCACTGGCGATGGGCGTCCTCTACGCGGAGGGGTCGCGCCGCTACATCGAGGCGCTCTCGACGTATACGCGCAGGCGCATGAGCCAAGCCGCACGGGCGGACGTGGACCGGGTGCGCCATGTGCCCGCTGCGCTCGCCCTGCGGCAGCGGCCCGGAGTCCCGGGTGTGCGCTCGACGTTCGGGACGTCGACGGAGCTGCTCAATATCGTTCGCCTCATGGTGTCCCGCCTGGGCTCGCACGTATGCCCCAACGGTCACCGGCAGGAGCCCACCCTGCTGGTCGCGGAGGAGCAGCCGATCGAATGCCCTGTCTGCGGGGTCGAGTTCGAGGGGCCGGGCGCGGAGGCGCTCGCCTTCAACTCCGCCGGCGCCTGCCCGGAGTGCGAGGGCATCGGCACGGTGCGGGAGGTCGATGACGCCTCGCTCATCCGCGACGAGGGGATGACGATCGACGAGGGCACCGTCATCCCGTGGCAGATGTTCGGCTTCAACGTGCAGCCGCAGATCGCCCGCGAGTTCGGCGTGCGCACCGATGTGCCGTGGCGAGACCTCGAGGACTGGGAGCGCGACATCGTGCTGGACGGTCCGGAGGAGAAGAAGCACATCAGCGTCACGACCAAGAAGGGCGTGCACGAACTGGACTTCACGTTCCGCAACGCCCGGCTGACTGTGACGGAGGAGCTCAAGCGCGCGACGGACGAGAAGCGGCTGGCCCGCGTCAGTCGCTTCCTCGTCGAGAAGGAATGCCGCGTCTGTCACGGGACGCGTCTGTCGCCGGAAGCGGCGGCACCGCTCATCGGGGACCTGGGGCTCGCGGAGATCACCGCGTTCACCCTCGACCAGGTGGTCGAGTGGGCGGCCGGGGTGCCGAAGACCATGCCCGCGGAGATGCGACCCATGGCGCAGAACCTCGTCGACACTCTCCAGTCGATGGCCAGGCGCCTGCTGGACCTGGGGCTGGGGTACCTGAGCCTCGACCGGGCCGGATCGACGCTGTCCACCGGCGAGCGGCAGCGCGTCCAGCTGGCCCGGGCGGTCCGCAACGAGACGACCGGGGTGCTCTACGTCCTGGACGAGCCGTCGATCGGGCTGCACCCATCGAACATCACCGGCCTGCAGGGCGTCATTGCGGACCTCCTGGCCGACGGCAACTCCGTCGTCATGGTCGACCACGACCCACTGGTGCTGAAGGAGGCGGACCACCTCATCGAGATCGGCCCCGGCTCCGGCACGCAGGGCGGGACCGTCGTGGTGACCGGCACAGTGGTGGACCTGGACGGGGACCCGGCCTCGCGGATCGGCCCGTATCTGACGGGGAGGTCGCAGGTGCAGGTGCGGGCGGCCTCGGCGGAGGAGGGCATGTTCGCCCACGGTGAGGTCAGACTGCGGACCTCGCCCGTCCACACCGTGCACGCGCTGGACGTCGCGATCCCGCGGGAGCGGCTCACCGTCGTGACGGGGGTGTCCGGGTCCGGGAAGAGCACGCTGGTGCTCGACAGCCTCGTGCCCGCCCTGCGCGCGGAAGGCCAGGCGGCACTGCCGGACCACGTGTCGACAGTGAGCGCGCCGGGGATCGAGCGGGTCGAAGCGGTGGACGCGACGCCCATCGGCATCAACGTCCGGTCGACGGTGTCCACGTACAGCGGCGTGCAGGACGATCTGCGCAGGGCCTTCGCCCGGCTCAGCACCGCGAAGGAGGCGGGGCTGGGCGCCGGCGACTTCTCGTTCAACACCGGCAGCCTGCGGTGTCCGCGCTGCGAGGGGACCGGCGAGGTGACGCTGGACGTCCAGTTCCTGCCGGACGTCGACATCCCCTGCCCGGAGTGCGACGGCAGGCGGTATGCGCCGGAGGCGGATGGGCATCGGAGGGCCTCGGCGGTGGAGGGCGACGTGTCGCTGCCGGAGCTGCTGGCGATGACGGTGACGGACGCGATCCCGCACGTGGTGGACATGAAGAAGGTGTCCTCGCGCCTGCAGTCGCTGGCGGACGTGGGGCTGGGCTACCTGACCCTGGGTGAGGCGACCCCCGCACTGTCTGGAGGCGAGGCGCAGCGGCTCAAGCTCGCGACGGAGCTGGGGAAGGCGCAGACCCGATCCCTGTTCGTCTTCGACGAGCCGACCGTGGGGCTGCACCCGGACGACGTGCGGACGCTCATCGACGTCTTCCAGAGGCTGCTGGACCAGGGTGCGACGGTGCTGGTCATCGAGCACGACCTGGACATGATCGCGAACGCGGACCACCTCATCGACATGGGGCCCGGCGGGGGAGAGGACGGCGGTCGGATCATCGCGACCGGGACGCCGGCGCGCGTGGCGGCGGACGCGGATGACACGGGCAGCGTCACGGGGCAGTACCTGCGGGAGCATCTGGAGGAAGTGGGGTGAGTGCAGGTACCGGATGGCCCTAGGCTGGGGCTCATGAGTTCACCCTCGATGAAGAGTTCGGACCGTCCCGCCGTCATCTCCGCCTGGCACGACTTCGCCGCGGACCCGGATCGCGATCGCTTGCGTGCCCTGCTCGCGCCGGACGTGACCTTCCGGTCTCCCGCGGTGCACACGCCGCAGGAGGGCCCCCAGATCACGGAGGCCTACCTGTGGGCGGCGCTCCAGGTGCTGGGGCCCACGATCGAGTACGTGCACGAGTGGTACGACGAGTCCTCGGCGGTCCTGATGTTCACCGCGACGATCGATGGCCGCGAGGTCAGCGGCGTCGACATCATCACGTGGGACGACACGGACAGGATCGTTGACTTCACCGTCATAGCCCGCCCCTTCAAGGGACTCCAGGCACTCATCACCGCCATGGGCGCGGAGCTGGAGAAGCTGCAGGGCTGAGCCGGCCGGCCGCGACTACACGTGGAACATCGACATCCCGCCGTCGACCGGGACGACCGCTCCGGTGACGTAACTGGAGGCCGGGAGGCACAGGTTCAGCGTCATCTGCGCGACCTCCTCCGGCCGCCCGTAGCGGCGCATCGGCACACGGCGCCGGGCGTACTTCGCCTTCGCCTCGTCCGGGTACTTCTCCGTCATCCCCGTCTCGATGGGGCCCGGGCAGATGACGTTCGCGGTGATCCCGAACGGGGCGAGCTCGATGGCCATGCTCCGGGTGATCCCCACGACGCCGCTCTTGGACGCGGAGTAGCTGATGAGCCCCGCCTGGGACACCAGCGCCTCGGAGGAGGCGATGTTGACGATCCGCCCGAACTTCGATTCCTTCAGGTGGGGAAAGGTCAGACGCACGAGCCGTACGTGCGACGTGAGGTTGATGTCGAGGACGTCCTGCCAGACGTCGTCGAACTCCGCGTCGTCCTGCTCCGTGACGTTGTTCCGCCGGGAGACGCCGGCATTGTTGATGAGGATGTCGATGCCGCCGAAGCGGTCTACGGCCTGTGCCACCAGTTTCTGCAGGTCGGCGGGCTCGCGCACATCGCATGCGATGCCCACAGCTTGAGCCTTCCCGCCGGTCTGCTCCTCCACCTCCCGCACGACCTCGGCGAGCTGATCGGCGCTGCGGTCGGCCAGCACGACGTGAGCGCCCTCGGAGGCGAAGAGGAGAGCGGTGGCCCGACCCATGCCGCTGGCGGCACCGGTGATGACGGCGGTCGACCCTGCGATCGAGCGGGACGCGAATTCGATGGGCATGAGGACTCCTTCGTCCGGGTGGGGATGCTGTCTGTCAGGTGCCGCGACCTCACCCCAGCAGGGTGAGGCCCGTCCACTCCTCGAGGTCCGCGTGCGTCGCGCCGCCGAACGCCTCGACGACTTCGACACCGTCGGTGCGGATCGCAAACACCGCGTAGTCGGTGTACACCCGCGTGACGCAGCCGGGCGCGGTGAGCGGGAACTCGCACTCCTGCACGAGCTTGCAACGACCCTCGCGATCGAACAGCGTCATCGCGACGAACACCTGCTTCGCGCCCACCGCCAGATCCATCGCACCACCCACGGACGGGGCGAGCTCCGGGTCGAGCGTCCGCCAGTTCGCCAGGTCGCCCGTCGCGGACACCTGGAACGCACCCAGCACCGCGATGTCGAGCGCCCCCGACCGCATCATCCCGAACGAATCAGCGCTGTCGAAGAGCGAAGCACCTGGCAGCAGCTTGATGAATGCCTTGCCCGCGTCGACGAAGTCATAGTCCTCCGTGCCGGGATCCGCATGCCCGCCGCTGCCCAGGATGCCGTTCTCCGACTGGAGGACGACCTCGGACGCGGGGTCCACGGCGTTCGCGACCAGGGTGGGGATGCCGATCCCCAGATTCACGTACGACCCGGGCGGGATGTCCGCGGCGAGCCGCGCGGCGATCTGGGGCTTCGTCAGTGGAGCAGTCATCGGCGTCACACTTCCTTGTCGACGTACTTGGGCTGGGGCACATGGACCACCCGATCGATGTGGATGCCCGGCGTGTCCACCCGCCCCGGATCGATCTCGCCCAGTTCGACGATCTCCTCCACCTGGACGATCGCGACCTCGCTGGCCGCGCTCATGGCAGGAGCGAAGTTGATGCCCGACCCGCGATAGGCGATGTTCCCCCACCGGTCGCCTCGATGCGCCCGGGTGAGGGACACATCGGCCGTGAGCGCGTACTCGAGGACATGGCCCTGTCCGCCGATGATGGCGGTCTCCTTGCCCTCCGCGAGCATGGTGCCGTAGCCCGTCCGCACGTAGAACGCTCCGATCCCGGCACCGCCGGCGCGGACCCGCTCCGCGAGCGTGCCCTGCGGCACGATCTCCAGCTCGATCTCCCCTGCGCGGTACTTCTCGATGAAGTGCCAGGCGGTCCGCTGCCGGGGGAAGCTGCAGATGATCTTCCGCACCCGGCCGTCCGCGATGAGAGCGGCGAGCCCCTCATCACCGGTCCCGGCGTTGTTCGCGATGATCGTCAGATCATCCGCGCCGTTCCGGTGGAGGGCCTCCAGCAGCTCGACCGGTTGGCCGGGGACGCCGAACCCGCCGACCATGACCGTCATGCCGGACTCCACCGAGGCGAGTGCCGCGTCTGCGGCCTCCTCCTGCGTGGCTCCGCCGATCCGCTTGTCGATCACTGCGTGTCACCCACTGCGTCCTCCTCGATTGCGCGCTGGGCACAGCGTTGCTGCCGTGCGCGGCCTACAGACAACCTATCGAACAATCGCACAGCAAGGGGAGCCTCACGCGGTGCCGGTGAGGCCGAACTCACCCCGTCACGGCGCCTCGCCAGCATGCTTTCCGTCCGAGGACCGGGCATACTGCTCTGAGCCGAGTTTCGAACGGTCGAAGCTCAGGGGTGAGAAGCAGAGGTGGCAGTGTCCGGTTCGTGGTGGCGTGCGCGCGGCGCAGCGGTCGGTTCGGCTCTCGCAGTCCTCGCGGCACTCGCACTGACAGGCTGCGAGGAGTCCGGCACCGTCCTGGCCGACGAGCAGGAGGTGGCGGCGACCGCGGAGGCGACGACGGCCTCGGCGACGGCAGAACCCAGCCCCACCCCCGAGGCGACGGAGACGGCCGAGCCATCCCGCGACCGCGAAGCGGAGGACGCGGAGTCCGGCAGCGCCCTGCTGATGCTGCACGAGCTGGAGGTCAAGGGGCGCGCACCCAAGACCGGCTACGACCGCGACCTCTTCGGCTGGCGGGACGACACGGACCGCAATGGATGCGACACCCGCAACGACGTGCTGCGGCGCGACCTCACGGACCTCACGCTCAAGACCGGCGGGTGCGTCGTGCTGGGCGGGACGCTGACCTCGGACTTCACGGGCGACACGTTCGACTTCATCCGCGGCGACGGCAACAACATCGACATCGACCACATCGTGTCCCTGTCGAATGCGTGGCAGACCGGCGCGCAGCAGCTGACCGACGCGGAGCGCGTCGAGCTGGGCAACGACCCGGTCAATCTGCTGGCCGTCGAGTCGAGTGTGAACCGGTCGAAGGGCGACGGCGACGCCGCGACGTGGCTGCCGCCGCGCAAGGGGTACCGCTGCGAGTACGTCGCCCGGCAGATCCGGGTGAAGCACGACTACGGCCTGTGGGTCACCCCGCCGGAGTTCGACGCGATGGAGCGGCTGCTGCTGAAC
>DYUK01000162.1 GCA_020743695.1 Brevibacterium senegalense
GGCACGCTCGACGCGTTCGCTCGCGCGATGTTCGGCTCGGACTCGCGCACCCGCCTGCGCCCGTCCTTCTTCCCCTTCACGGAGCCCAGTGCGGAGATGGACTTCTGGTTCCCGCAGAAGGTGGGCGGTCCCGGCTGGATCGAGTGGGGCGGCTGCGGCATGGTCCACCCCAACGTGCTCCGCGCCGCGGGCGTCGATCCGGACGAGTTCCAGGGTTTCGCATTCGGAATGGGCATCGAGCGGACGCTCATGCTCAGGGAGGGCATCAACGACATGCATGACATGGTGGAGGGCGACCTCCGCTTCTCCGCACGATTCGGGGTGAACGCCTGATGCGCGTCCCACTCGAATGGCTGTCCCAGCTCGTCGACCTGTCCGCGGTCGACGATGCGCACGTCCTCGCCGCGGAGTTCGCGGGCATCGGCCTCGAGGAGGAGGAGTACATCGGTCCGCAGGTGACCGGTCCCCTCGTCGTGGGTCGGGTGCTCACCGCGGAGCCGGAGGAGCACTCGAACGGCAAGACCGTCAACTGGTGCACCGTCGACGTGGGGGAGGCGGAGCCGCGCGGCATCGTCTGCGGCGCCCACAACTTCGGTCCCGGCGACCTCGTCGTCGCGGCGCTCCCGGGTGCGGTGCTGCCGGGCGACTTCGCCATCGCGGCACGGAAGACGTACGGCCACGTGTCCGACGGCATGATCTGCTCGCAGCGCGAGCTGGGCCTGGGCGAGGACCACGACGGGATCATCGTCCTCTCGACCCTGGGCCTCACCGGTGAGCCGGGGCAGGATGCGATCGCACTGCTGGGGCTGGACCGCGTCACCCTCGACGTCAACGTCACACCGGACCGCGGCTACCAGCTGAGCATGCGCGGCATCGCCCGCGAGTTCGCGATGCTCAAAGGCCAGATCTTCGCGGACCCCGCGGACATCGCGACGGATGCGCCCACGGAGAACGGGTTCCCGGTCGAGCTCGCGGACGAGGCGCCGCTGGACGGTCGTCCCGGCTGCACGCGCTTCACCGCGCTCACCGTCACGGGCATCGATCCGACGGTCCGGACTCCGTTCTGGATGGCGCGTCGCCTCCTCGAGGCCGGCATGCGACCCATCAGTCTGACGGTCGACGTCACCAACTACGTCATGCTGGAACTGGGCCAGCCGCTGCATGCGTACGACGCCCAGAAGCTGGCGGGTCCCATCACGGTGCGCCGGGCCCGCGCCGGCGAGACATTGGTGACCTTGGACGATGTGACCCGCACGCTCGATCCGGAGGACCTCCTCATCACCGATGCGGGGGAGGCGGGTCCGGCCTCCCGCATCATCGGCCTCGCCGGGGTCATGGGTTCCGCCGCGCTCGAGGTGACGGAGCAGACCCGCGACGTCGTCCTCGAGGCCGCGCACTTCGATCCCGTCTCGATCGCCCGCACGGCCCGGCGTCACAAGCTGCCCAGCGAGGCCGCGCGGCGCTTCGAACGCGGCGTCGACCCGCAGCTGGGCCCGGCCGCGGCCCGTCGTGCGGCGGACCTCCTGGTCGAGCTGGCCGGCGGGACGCTCAGCACGGATGCGACGGTGGAGGGTGAGGCACCGGCTCCGCACGTCGTGGACCTGCCGGTCGGGCTGCCCGCCCAGCGGGTGGGCGTCGACTACCCGGTCGACCGCATCGTCCCGCTGCTGGCCGCCGTGGGCGTAGAACTCGCCGAGGTCGTGGACGGGTCTGCGGAGACCGGACCACTCCTGCGGGTGACGGTGCCGTCGTGGCGTCCGGACCTGGTCTCGGACGTGGACCTCGTCGAGGAGATCGTGCGCGCCGGCGGCTACGACCAGATCCCGTCCGTGGAGCCGCAGGCGCCCGGCGGGTCCGGGCTCACGATCGCACAGCGAGCGCGCCGGCGGGTGTCGAACCTGCTGGCGGACCGGGGACTCACCGAGGTGCTCACGTATCCCTTCACCTCGGACGCCCGTGCGGATGCGCTGCTGCTGCCGGCTGATGATCCCCGCCGGGATCTGGTGCGGCTGGCGAACCCGCTGGGCGAGGACCGTCCCCTCATGCGCTCCCACCTGCTCAGCACGCTGCTGGACGCGGTCGTGCGCAACACGGGACGCGGGTTCAAGGACGTGGCCGTCTTCGAGGCGGGCCTCGTGACCGTGGGCGGTCGGCCCACGGACGCACCCGGCGCCCGCTTCGCGCCCGGCCACCATCCCACGGACGACGAGCTGGCGGCGGTGACCCGTTCGGTCCCCGCCCAGCCGTTCCACGTCGCCGGCGTCCTCGCCGGACACACGGTGCTGCCCGGTGTCGACGGCGGCGGACGCCGTGCGGACGCCCGGGACGTCCTCGACCTCGTCCATCGGATCGTGACCGGGAACGGGCGGACGGTGCGGGCGGAGGCCGCGGCCCACGCCCCCTGGCACCCCGGTCGGTGCGCGCGCTTCGTGCTGCCCGACGGGTCCGTGCTGGGCCACGCGGGCGAGCTGCACCCCAAGGTCTGCGAGAACCTGGGGCTGCCGGCGCGCACGGTCGCGTTCGAGATCGACCTCGATGCGCTGCTGGCCCAGGAGGACACCCGGACCTGGTCCGGTGCGCTGTCGACCTACCCGGTCTCGCGCCAGGACGTCGCGCTCGTCGTCGACGCGGACCTGCCCGCCGGCACCCTCATGGACACGCTCCGGAACGCCGCCGGCGACCAGCTGGAGCTGCTCGAGGTGTTCGACGTGTACACCGGCGATCAGGTCCCCGAGGGGCGGAAGTCGGTCGCGCTTCGGATGACCTTCCGCGCCGCGGACCGCACGCTCACCGCGGACGAGGCGTCCGCGCTCCGCGAGGCGGCGACGGCCGCGGCCGCCGCGGCGCACGGGGCGGAGGTCCGTTCGTGACGGAGTCAGTGGGAACTCAGGCGACGTCCACCGGGAGTGACGCCTCCCGGGTGGACCCCGCGACCGGCCTGGCGGTCGTGACCGGCGGCACGCGCGGGATCGGTCGGGAGCTGGCCCAGGGGCTCGCCGCGGCCGGCCACCCCGTCCTGCTGACCGGCCGCAGTGAGGCCTCCGCGCAGGCGGCCGCGCAGCGGGTCACGGACGAGCTGACCGCTGGCGCTGGCGCGGGCGCAGGATCGGTCCGAGTGGCGGGCACCGTCCTCGACGTGACGGACGCCGCGTCCGTCGCGACCTTCGCGGACACCGTGGCGGGCACGGCGGAGCAGTGGGGGACCCCGCTGCGCACGCTCGTGAACAACGCGGGACTCGTCGAAGCGTCCGAGGGCCCCCTCTGGGAGGCGGACCCGGAGGACCTGGCACGCGTGGTCGACACGAATCTGACCGGCGTCATCCGGGTGCTCCACGCCCTGCTGCCGCAGCTGCTGACCGCGGCGGAGGACACCGGCGCGCCCGTGCGGATCATCGACCTCAACTCCGGGTCCGGCGCGCACGGCACGCCTCCGCACGCGGTGTACGCCGCCTCGAAGACCGGGCTGTTCCGGATCGCCCAGTCGCTCGTCGAGTACGGTCACGACCGCGGTCTGCGCGTCTTCGAGATGTCACCCGGGGTCGTCGACTCGGACATGACCCGGTCCATGCCCATCCACGACCACCGGACGGCGGACGACTGGACCGATCCGCAGCTCGTGGCGGACCTGGCCGTGGCCTTGGCCTCCGGCGGGCTGGACGGGTGGACGGGCCGGTACGTCCGGGCCGGCGTCGACACGCCGGAATCGCTCGCCCGGTCCCAGCCGGAGCTGGTCGCAGGCGAGCTGGGCGACGATTACCGGACACTCGACCTGCGCATGCGCTAGTCTTGCCGCGCCCCTGCGCGCACCCCTTCGGAGGAGAGGAGACCCGTGGACATCGTCTGGACGATCGTGCTGGGCCTCGCCAACGCGCTCATCGTCGGGGTGCTCGTCCGCCGTCTCATCTCCGTGGGCACGGGCGCACTGAGGAACACCCTCGTCTCCATCGTCATGGGCCTCTCCGTCTGGCCCGTGTCGCTGCAGGCCTTCGAGATGCTCTCGATCGTCCAGCGCGGACCCGTGCCGTTCCTGGACATGAGCTTCCCCGCCGTGATGGTCTTCCTGCTCATCTTCGGGTGGTTCATCGGGATCCAGCTCTACGTCATGCTCGCGATCGAGCTGGTGCTGCCGTCCGGCTCGTTCTCGCAGGCCGCGCGGACCGCCGCGCGTCTGCCCACGTGGTACCGGCGCGTCCGCCGCGTGGGCGAGATCCAGAACCTCCTCATCCGCTACGGACTGCGCCGCTACCTGCGTCCGCGCATCCCCTCGAGTCTCCGCGTGACCGTGTCGATGCGCGAGGTCGCGCACACGACCGGGCAGGCGCTCGCGGCGGCCGGCGTCACCTTCGTGAAACTGGGACAGTTCGTCGCCACCCGAGCGGACATGATCCCGTCGGAGTTCGTGGAGGAGCTCTCCGCGCTCCAGTCCGAGGTGCCCCCGGTGCCGCTCGCACAGGTGCGCCCGGTGCTCGAGAGCACGTGGGGGGCCACGATCGACGAGGTCTGCCGGGAGTTCGATGAGAAGCCCCTCGCCGCGGCCTCCGTCGCACAGGTGCACCGCGCCGTGCTCCACTCCGGCGAGGAAGTCGTCGTCAAGGTCCAGCGCCCCAACCTCCGTCGGCAGGTGCGTGCGGATTCCGACATCCTCATGGTCCTGGCGGAGCGGTTCGAGCGGACCGCATCGTGGGCCCGCAGCATCGGCCTCACCGGGATCGTCCGCGGCTTCCTCGACTCCCTCGCGGAGGAGCTCGACTACCGGGGCGAGATCCGCCAGACCGTCGCGATGCGCCAGGAGCTCGAGTCGCGGCCCCAGTCGCAGGTGCGGATCCCCACCGTCCACGAGGAGCTGTCCGGCCGCCAGGTCATCGTCATGGAGCGCATGCCCGGGCGGCCGCTGTCGCGCGGGGAGGAGGTGCTGGGCGGACTGTCGACCATCGCGCGGCGCGAGATGGCGGAGCAGCTCTTCGTCGTCGTCGCCCGGCAGATGCTCGAGGCCGGGGTCTTCCACGCGGACCTGCACGCCGGCAACATCATGATCTCGGACGCCGCGCGGATCGGACTCATCGACTTCGGCGCAGTGGGACGACTGGACTCCCGCGACCGCCACGACGTCCTCCAGCTCCTGCTCGCGTTCGAGCAGCAGAACTCACTCGCCGCCACCAACGCGGTCATCGACCTCTTCGGGATGCAACCGGGGATGGACCTGCGGCACGTGCAGCGCGAGGTCGGACAGATCATGCTCAAGTACGACGGCGGGGTGTCCTCGGCCGCCGCGGGCTCGGACGGGGGCGCGGCCTCGGGATTCTTCAGCGAACTGCTGTCCTTCATCCTCGACCACGGCTTCACGATGCCCACCGCCGTCGCGCAGGCGTTCCGGGCGATCACGACCCTCGAGGACAGCCTGCGGAGGCTTGACCCCTCCAGCGATCTCCTGGGACTGGTGCGGAAGCACGGTCGGGAGCTGCTGGCGGACTCCCGCAGTCTGCAGGATGCCGTGCGGCGGACGATGCTGTACGCGAACGCGACGGGACCGGTCGTCGCGAACTTCCCGGTCGAACTCTCCCGCGTCGTCAAGCACCTGCAGGACGGGACGCTCGACATCGGCACGAGCGGCCTCAACATCGACCTCATCCGCACCCTCGTGCGGACCGTGGTCGACCAACTGATCCAGGTCGTCCTCGCGACCGCTCTGGTGCTGGCCGGCGTCATCATGATGGCGTTCGACTTCGGACCGCCCCTCACACCGGGCTTCACGATCTTCACGTACTTCGGCGCGTGGGTGCTGCTGGGAGGTATGGTCCTCGCCGCGATCGTGCTGGCGCCCGCACTGCGCGACCGGCGGGCGGACGGCCTCGTGACGGCGGACTAGCCGTAGCCCGTCCGGAAGCCGGGACGGGCAGGGCCCCGGTCCGCTTTCTGCGGACCGGGGCCCTGCCGGTTGTGCTGCGACGGTCAGAAGGCGGGCAGCACCGCGCCGTCCGTCCACGTGTCCTCGATGTACTGGCGGACCTCCTCCGAGTGGAGCAGCCCGTCCAGTTCGACGATCGCCTCATTCGTCTCGTCGCCCGCGCGCACCGCCAGGAAGTTCGCGTACGGGTTGCCCTCGCCGTCCTCGACGAGGATGCTGTCCTCGGTGGGGGACAGACCGGCCTCCAGCGCGTTGTTGCCGTTGATGACGGATGCGTCGACGTCCGCCAGCGTGCGCGCCAGCTGCGCGGCGTCGGCCTCGACGAACTCGAGGTTCTTCGGGTTGTCCGCGACGTCGTGGATCGTCGCGGTGACGGCGTCCGCGCCGTCGGCCAGGCCGATCACGCCCGCCTGAGCCAGCAGATCGAGCGCGCGGCCCTGGTTGGAGGGATCGTTGTTGATGCCGATCGTCGCGCCGTCCGGCAGGTCCTCGACGCTCGTGAGCGTCTCCGAGTACAGGGCGAACGGCTCGATGTGGACGCCCTCGAAGTGCGCCAGCTCGTAGCCCTGGCCCTCGACCTCGGTCTCGAAGTAGGGGAGGTGCTGGAAGTAGTTCGCGTCCAGGTCGCCGTCGACCAGCGCCTTGTTGGGCGCCGTGTAGTCCGTGAACTCCTTGATCTCCAGGTCGAGACCGGCGTCCGCGGCGAGGTTCTCGTCGACGAAGCGGAGGATGTCGCCGTGGGGGACGGGGGAGACGCCCACCGTCAGGGTCGTGACGCCGTCCGCCTCGGTGCCGACGGTCTGCTCGTCCCCGCCGCCGGCGCCGCAGGCGCTCAGGGACAGGGCGGTCGCCGCGACGGCGGCTGCGAGGGTGAGGGTCTTGCGCATGGTTCTCCTTGGGGTGAGGGGTGGAAGAGGGGCGGTGATCACGCGCGGTGATCGACCGCGCGGGCGAGCAGGTCGCCCAGCAGCTGGATGAGTGCGACGCACGCGACGAGCAGGACGATGCAGGCGATCATCGTGTCCGTCTGGTACCGCTGGTAGCCGTACGAGATCGCCAGGGCGCCCAGTCCGCCGCCGCCCACGGCACCGGCCATCGCGGTGTATCCCACGAGGGCGACGGAGGTGACGGTCGCGCCGGACACCAGTCCGGGCAGCGCCTCCGGGACGAGCACCTGGCGGATGAGCTGCCACCGGTTCGCGCCCATCATCTGGACGGCCTCGACCTTCCCGGCCGACACCTCGCGCAGCGCGGCCTCGACGAGCCGTGCGTAGAACGGGATCGCACTGATGGTGAGCGAGACGACCGCGGCCTGCCAGCCCAGCGCCGAGTCCGTGATGAAGCGGGCGAACGGGATGAGGGCGATCATGAGGATGATGAACGGGATCGACCGGCCCAGATCCACGACGGCGGAGACGATCCGGTGGACGACGGTGTTCGCCGCCAGTGATCCCTTCGCCGTCATGTACAGCCAGATGCCCAGGGGCAGACCCACGACGATCGCGAAGAGTGTCGCGAAGAGCGTCATGAGCAGGGTGTCGCCCAGCGCGGGCCACAGCTCCACGCGGATGGCGGGATTGTCGAGCCAGGTGGGTCGTTCGGAGGTCATGCGGCCTCCTCGACGTGGAAGCCGCCCGCGCGCAGAGCGTCGCCCAGCGCCGCTCGGGCGGAGGCGTCGTCGCACAGCAGGCGGAGCCTGCCCACCGGCACGCCGTCGATCGTCTCGAGGGTGCCGGACTCCACCTGGACGACGGGAGCCTCCGCCTCCCGGGCCAGCGCGAACACGTCCGCCAGCGAGGAGCCCGCGAGCGTCACCTCCAGCGCGCGGTCGGCCGAACCGTCGTCCAGCGGCGGCAGGGGGACGAGGTCTTTCGCCAGCGGGGTGCCGGGCGAGGACAGGATCTCCTGGAGCGATCCGGTCTGGGTGATGGCACCGTTCTCCAGCAGGGTCGCGGAATCGCAGATCTCACGGACCACGGACATCTCGTGGGTGATGATGAGGACGGTGATGCCCAGCCGGTCGCGCAGGGAGGAGATGAGGGAGAGGATCTGCCCGGTCGTCTGCGTGTCGAGAGCGCTCGTGGGCTCGTCGCACAGGAGGACCTTGGGCTCGGCCGCCAGGGCGCGGGCGATGCCCACGCGCTGCTGCTGCCCGCCGGACAGCTGCGCGGGGTGATTGCCGGCGCGATCCGACAGCCCCACGATGTCCAGCAGCTCCAGCGCGCGGGCTCGGCGGTGCGCGCGCGGCACGTCCGCGACCTGGAGGGGGTGCTCGACATTCGCCAGGGCGGTGCGGGAGTCCAGCAGGTTCGCGTGCTGGAAGACCATGCCGATCGCGCGGCGGGACTCGCGCAGCTCGGATCCGCGCAGCTGCGTGATGTCGAGCCCGTCGATGAGCGCGCTCCCTCCCGTGACGGGCTCCAGCCCGGTGAGGCAGCGGATGAGGGTCGATTTGCCGGCGCCGGAGCGGCCCACGATCCCGTGGATTCCGCCGGCGGGCACGGACAGGGAGATGCCGTCCAGGGCGGTGACTCCCGCGAACTCCTTCCGGAGCTCTCTCAGTTCGATCAAGGGGGTGTCCTCGTGTGGTGTGCGGGCCGGGATCTCCGGCGACCGTCCACAGTGTGGACGGGGCCCGACCGCACCGGGACGTCCCGTGTCACAGAACGCAACAATCGGGAGACGCCGCGCGCCCCACCGCCGTGAGGCGAGGGGCGCGCGTGCGGGAGTGAGGCGGTCACCTCGTGCGGAGGTGCCGCGAGTGTGGTCGGCGAAGAGCCGTTCAGACGGTCAGGACGACCTTGCCGGTGGTGCGGCGTCCCTCGAGGGCGCGGTGGGCCTCGGCGGCGTCCGCGAGCGGGAACGACTGCCCCACGCGGAAGTCCAGCCAGCCGGCCTGCAGGCCCTCGAAGAGCATGGCCGAGCGCTCGGCCAGCTCCTCCGGGGTGCGGACGAACCAGGCCAGCGACGGTCGCGACAGGAAGATCCCGCCCTCGCCGTTGAGGCGCTGGATGTCGAACGGCGGCACCTGTCCGGACGCGCCGCCGAAGAGGACGAGCGAGCCGCGCACCGCGGTCGCCCGCAGCGACGCATCGAAGGTGTCCTTGCCGACTCCGTCGTACGCGACGTCGACGCCGCGGCCGTCCGTGAGGCCGAGGACCTGCTGCGCGACGTCGACGCCCTCGCCGTAGAGGAACACCTCGTCCGCACCGGCGTCGCGGGCCAGCTGCGCCTTCTCCTCCGTCGACACGGTGCCGATGACCCGTCCGCCCAGGTGCTTGATGAGCTGGATGAGCAGGAGGCCCACGCCGCCGGCGGCCGCGTGGACGAGGGCCGTCTGACCCGGCACGATCCGGTGCGAGTCGGTCACGAGGTACTGGGCGGTGAGGCCCTGGAGCGGGATCGCCGCGGCGGCGGCGAAGTCGACGCCCTCCGGCACCCGCATCGCCACGTCGGCACGGACGATCGCATGCGTCGCGTACGAGCCCGGCGCATCGTGCCAGGCGACGCGATCGCCCTCACTCCAGAGGGTGACGCCCTCGCCCACGGCGGTCACGACGCCGGCGCCCTCGACGCCCACGGTGTGGGGGTAGTCCATGGGGTACACACCGGAGCGGCGGTACGTGTCGATGAAGTTGATGCCCGCGGCGTGCACCTCGACGAGGATCTCGCCCTCGCCCGGCTCCGCGACGTCGATCGGTCCGTACTCGAGGACCTCGGGTCCTCCGGCCTCCAGGGCCCTCACTCCGAATGCTTCCACCATGGTCCGCCTCATCTCCGCGCGGTCGCCGCGCCGGTTCGGGTCTACGCTGACAGCACGACACTAACGCGCAGCCGCGCTGCGGCACGAGAGCGTTCGGCAGTCGGACGCGCGGTGCACCCGTGCCAGACAACAGGGTGTATGATTATTCGCATGAGTGAATACACTGTGGCGGTCTCCGGTGCCACCGGGTACGCGGGCGGTGAGCTCCTCCGCCTGCTGGCCGGGCACCCGCGCCTTCGCGTCACGACGGTCGCGGGCCATTCGACGGCGGGCGACGCGCTGGGTCAGCACCAGCCCCACCTCGCGGCGTACGCGGACCGGGTCATCGTCCCCTCGACCGCGCAGGAGCTCGCGGGTCACGACGTCGTCGTCCTCGCGCTGCCGCACGGCGCCTCTGGGGCGATCGCCGCGGAGCTCGAGCAGACGAGCCCCGGGACCCTCATCCTCGACCTCGCCGCCGACCACCGGCTGCAGGACGTGTCGGCGTGGACGGAGTTCTACGGCGGCGAGCACCCCGGCACGTGGACCTATGGACTCCCGGAGCTCCTGCGCGCGGACGGGACGAAGCAGCGCGAGGCTCTCCGTGAGGCGACGCGGATCGCCGTCCCCGGCTGCAACGTCACCGCCGTGACTCTGGGTCTCCAGCCGCTCCTCGCCGCCGGGTTCGTCGACCCGACCCGACTCACCGCGGCACTGGCCAACGGGGTCTCCGGCGCGGGGAAGGCGCTCAAGCCCCACCTGCTGGCCGGTGAGATCCTCTCCGACGTGAGCTCGTACGGGCAGGCGGGAACGCACCGGCACGTCCCGGAGATCGAGCAGAACCTCGCCGGAGTGCTGGGCGTCGACCCGGGCCGGCAGCACGACGGCGCCGTGAGAATCTCCTTCACCCCCACGCTCGTCCCCGTCGTCCGCGGCATCCACGCGACCCTCTCCGCGCCCCTGGTGCCCGGTGTGAGCCCGGACGAGGCTGCAGAGCGTGCAGCAGAGGCCTTCGCGTCCGCTTACGCGGACGAACCGTTCGTGACTGCCCTGCCGCAGGGCCGGTGGCCGCGCACGTCGTCCGTCACCGGCTCGAACACCGCGCAGATCCAGTGGGCGCTCGATGCCCGGGCCGGGACCGTCCTCGTGACGGTGGCCCTCGACAACCTGGTCCGCGGCACCGCGGGTCAGGCCCTGCAGTCCGCGCACCTCGCCCTGGGCCTCGACGAGGCGCTCGCCCTCCCCGTGAATGGAGTCGCACCATGACGATCACCCACCCGTCCGGCTTCCGCGCCGCAGGGAGCGCCGTGGGCCTCAAGCCCTCCGGCAGGCCCGACCTCACCCTCGTCGTGAACGACGGACCGTCCGACGCGGTCGCCGCCGTCTACACGTCGAACCGCTGCAAGGCGAACCCCGTCCTCTGGTCGGAGACCGCCGGTGCGGACGGCCGCGCCCGCGCCGTCGTGCTCAACTCCGGCGGCGCGAACTGCTACACCGGCAGCTTCGGCTTCCAGACGTCCCACATGACCGCCGAGCGGGCCGGCGAACTGCTCGACGTGTCCGCGCAGGACGTCCTCATCTGCTCGACCGGCCTCATCGGGGTGGGCGGCCAGGACTTCCGGGATCGGATCCTGGGCGGCCTGCCGGACCTCGTCACGGCTGCGGGCTCCGAGCCCCGGCACGGGCAGGACTCCGCCGAGGCCATCATGACGACCGACACCGTGCCCAAGACGATCGAGCGCACCGCGCAGGTCGACGGTGCGGCCGGCGCCCCCGGCGAATACCGCATGGGCGGCATGGCGAAGGGCGCTGGCATGCTGGCCCCCGGTCTCGCGACGATGCTCGTCGTCCTCACGACGGACGCGGACCTGCCGGCCGCGGTGCTGGACCGCGCGCTGCGCACGGCGACCGCGCAGTCGTTCGACCGCCTCGACACGGACGGCTGCATGTCGACGAACGACACGGTCATCCTCATGGCTTCGGGCGCCTCCGGCGCGACGCCGGACGAGGGGTCCTTCACGGAGCTCCTCACGGACGCGTGCCTCGACCTCATGCGGCAGCTCCATGTGGACGCGGAGGGTGCGCACCACGACATCGCGATCACGACCTCGGGAGCGGCGAGCGTCGCGGAGGCCGTCGCTGTCAGCCGATCCGTCGCCCGCTCGAACCTCTTCAAGGCCGCGATCTTCGGCGAGGACCCCAACTGGGGCCGCGTCGTCGCGCAGGTCGGGACGACCGACGCGACCTTCGATCCCGCCCGCATCGACG
Source organism: Brevibacterium senegalense (assembly GCA_020743695.1). Classification (GTDB taxonomy): domain Bacteria; phylum Actinomycetota; class Actinomycetes; order Actinomycetales; family Brevibacteriaceae; genus Brevibacterium; species Brevibacterium senegalense_A. The sequence continues at coordinate 11,916 of DYUK01000162.1, forward strand.
TGACGATCAACGGGGTGCGGGTCTGCACGGACTCGACCCCGGACGACGACCCCGAGTCCGTCGTCTTCACCCGCGAGGTGACCGTCGAGATCGACCTGAAATCCGGTCCGGAATCCGCGACCGTCTGGACCTCCGACCTCACCCACGACTACGTCGAAGAGAACAGCGCATACTCGACATGAGCACAGCAGACCCCATCACGACACCGGCCCAGCGGCTGGCGCAGGCGCAGGCGAAGGCGGACGTCCTCACGGAGGCGCTGCCCTGGATCAAGACGTTCGCGGGCGCGACCGTCGTCATCAAGTACGGCGGGAACGCGATGGTGAGCCCGGAGCTCCAGCAGGCGTTCGCGGACGACATCGCGTTCCTCCGCTTCGCGGGCATCCGCCCCATCGTCGTCCAC
>DYUK01000163.1 GCA_020743695.1 Brevibacterium senegalense
CCGCGCTCCTGGGCGTCCGTCAGCAGCGTCCACGGGACCGCGTCCGCGTAGCGGGCCGCCGTCGTGACGAAGAGCCACAGGTCCGCGGCCGCCAGCAGCTGCCGGGCGATGAGCCGGTTGGACTCCATGACGGAGTCGATGTCCGGGGAGTCGAGCAGAGCGACCCCGCGCGGGACGGCCTCGTCGGCGACGAGGCGCAGCTGCGGCTTGTCCAGGTGCGTCTCCTCGCGGGTGACCCGCGCGAAGCCCGGCAGCACGCGGTCCGACTGGAAGTGCTCCTCGTCGTCCGGGTGGTGCACGAGGATGGGTGAGGTCGTCGTGGGGCGCAGGACTCCGGACTCGGTGACCTGTCGACGCAGGATCGAGTTGACCAGCGTGGACTTGCCCGCACCGGTGGATCCGCCGATCACGACCAGCAGGGGCGCGTCCGGGGCCTGGACGCGCGGCAGCAGGTAGTCGTCGATCTGGTGGGAGAGGGAGCGCTGCAGCGCGCGGGCGTCTGCGGCCTCCGCGGTCTCGAGAGGCAATCGGACCTCGCGGATGCGGTGCAGCAGCTCCGACAGCGCGGGCGCGGCTCCGGTGCCGACGGTCTCAGTCACAGGGCGGGGTTCCACGTGTCCATCCTGCCGATGACCGCGCATTTCCTCCACTCACCACGCCGTGGACCTTGGGACATCCTGAGCGTCGCGGCGGGGACCCGAGCACTGAGCGTCGCGGCGGGGACCCGAGCACTCTCACGTGCCGGCCAGGGCAATCAGAACTCCAGAGCGGATGCCGCCGGAAACTCCGTGTACACCGTCGTATCGTCCAACGGCGCCAACTCCAGGTACGTCGGCACGCCGCCGTCCACGAACAGGATCACCACTGCATCCTCGAGGAACGCAGTCACGACGGTCCGTCCGCCGTCGCCACACGATGCCGGACTCTGATCCGCGGTCAGGGAGATGCTGGGGCACTGCCCGCAGCCGCACACCTCATCGACCCTCAGGTCCGGCACGACCGACCGCCAGCCGTCCCGGATCGCCGGTGTGGTCGCGGATATTTCCTGATCCCCGTGGCCACCTCCTGGGATGAGCGATGGATCCTGATCTGCCGCCACGGATACTCGTCCGCTCTGGCGGCGTGGAATCTGCGCCGGATGGGACTGCACCGGGCCACCGACCTGATCGGCGGTGCAGAGGCGTGGGCGGAGGCGGGGCTACCGCTGTCAGCGGATCCCGCGGACGAGCGGGACTGACCCGCCGTGCCCCCAGCAGGACTCGAACCTGCAACCTACGGATTAGAAGGCCGTTGCTCTATCCATTGAGCTATGGAGGCGTGCCGCGCGCAGGCGGCCACCCGTCAGTCTAGCGCCGCACGCGCGACGGGCGCATGTCCACGGTCGTCCCGTGGGCATGCGCCCGTCGCGGTGAGCGGTGAGTGCGCGGCCTACTGGCCCTGGCGCTCGATCGCCTCTTCGAGGCGCTCGAGCTTGCCGTCCAGCTCGCCCGTGCGGCCCGGGCGGATGTCCGCCTTCATGACCAACGAGACGCGGGGGCCGAAGGCGGCCACGGCCTCGGTCGCGGCCTTGACGACGGCGAAGACCTCGTCCCACTCCCCCTCGATCGTCGTGAACATGGAATCGGTGCGGTGCCGCAGACCGGACTTCCGGACGACCTCGACGGCGGCGGCGACGGCGTCGTGGACGCCGCCGTCACCGGCCGGGTCGGCCCCACCGGACGGCGCGACTGAGAACGCGAGCAGCATCCTCGATCACGCCTTCGGCACGGAGATGATGAGGGCGTCGCCCTGGCCACCGCCGCCGCACAGTGCGGCGACACCCGTGCCGCCGCCGCGACGCTGGAGCTCCAGCGCCAGGTCCAGCGTGATGCGGGCACCCGAGGCCCCGATCGGGTGACCCAACGCGATCGCACCGCCGTTGACGTTCACCTTCTCCGCGTCCACGCCCAGATCCGCCGTCGACGCGAGGCCCACGGCAGCGAACGCCTCGTTGATCTCGTAGAGGTCGAAGGAGTCGGCCGCGACACCGGCGCGCTCGGCCGCCGCACGGATCGCCTGCGACGGCTGGTGCTGGAGCGTCGAATCCGGACCCGCCGTCCACGCGTGCGCTCCGATCTCCGCGAGGATCGGCAGCCCCAGCTCCTCCGCCTTCGCCCGCGAGGCGACGACGACCGCGACCGCGCCGTCGGAGATCTGCGACGCGTTCGCCGCGGTGATCGACCCGTCCTTGCGGAACGCGGGACGCAGCTTGCCCATCGACTCGAGCGACGAGTCCGCACGGACGCCCTCGTCGACCTCGACAGTCACATCGCCCTTGCGGGAGGAGATGGTCACCGGGGTGATCTCGTCCGCGAAGCGACCGGCCTCCTGCGCCGCGGCCGCGCGCTGGTGCGAAGCCACCGCGAACGCGTCCTGCTGCTCACGGGTGAAGGAGCGCTGCGGGTCGTCCTCGTCGTTCGCGGACTCCGTGAGGCCGCCCATCGCCTGGTCCGTGAAGGCGTCCCACAGGCCGTCGTAGTCCATGTGATCGCGCACCTGGACCGTGCCGTACTTGTAGCCGGCGCGTGACTTCTCCAGCATGTGCGGTGCGTTCGTCATCGACTCCTGTCCGCCGGCCACGACGATGTCGTACTCACCGGCGCGCACCAGCATGGCCGCCTGGGTGATCGCGTTGATGCCGGACAGGCACAGCTTGTTGATCGTGATCGCGTTGACGCTCATGGGGATCCCGGCCTTGACGGCCGCCTGGCGCGCCGGACCCTGCCCCAGGCCCGCCTGCAGGACCTGTCCCATGATGACGTGCTCGACCTGTTCCGGCTTCACGCCGGACCGCGCGAGCGCGCCCTTGATCGCCTCCGCACCCAGATCAACCGCGCTGAGGCTCCCCAGCGCCCCGGACATCTTCCCGAACGGTGTTCGCGACCCTGCGACGATGACGGCTTCGGACATGTCTCCTCCTCGTGGATGTCGTGCACACCTGTTGGGATGTGGTGCACGTCGATGCATGTGGTGCAGATCGCACATCGCCCCCACCCTATCGAAGCCCGCCGCCTCCGAGGTCACTGGGACACCTCCGCAGGCGCCCGCTCCGCCTGTCCGCACCGGACCGGTGGCATTAGAGTGGAGCCGAAGACGATCGGACAGTCCCAGAGCAGAAGAAGGATGGGAGAGCCTCAGTGACGCCTCCAGAAGAGTTCCGCACGGCGATGCGCGGGTACGAGAAGAGTGAAGTCGACACCCGCATCGGGCAGCTCAAGAAGGAGATCGAGTCCCTGCGCAAGGCGCTCAAGGACGCGCGCAGTCAGGTCATCAGCGCCGATCGCGCGAAGCTGCAGGTCGCCGGCGAGCTCTCGGAGGCGAAACAGCAGCTCAAGAAGGCCACCAGCAGCCAGGCGGACGCAGACAGCGCACCCGGCACCCGCATCGACCACCTCCTCAAGATCGCGGAGTCGCAGGCCCGCGAGACGCTCGCGCAGGCCACGGCGGACGCGGAGACCATCCGGAACAAGGCCCGCGCGGATGCCGCGGGTCAGCGCGCCCGCATGCGCACGGAGTCCGACGACACCCTGAGCGGTGCACGCTCGGAGGCGGAGGCGATCACGTCCTCCGCCGAGCTGCGCGCCTCGGAGACCATCACGGCGGCGGAGAAGAAGGCGAAGGAGACCCTCGAGGCCGCCGAACGCGAGGCCGCCCGCCTCCGCAGCGACGCCGAGGCCGCCGCATCGGACTCCCGCGAGTCCCTCACCCGCGACCTCGCCGCACAGCGCGCGGCGGCAGAGGAGGAGGTCGCCCGCCTCCGCAGCGACGCGAAGAAGGAGGCGGACGAGATCCGCACGACCGCTCAGCAGGAGGCGGACACGCTGCGAGCGGAGGCGAAGGAGTCCGCGGACGCGCTGCTGGCACAGGCCCAGACCCGCGAGGACGAGTCGAAGAAGACCTCCGAGGCCCTCGACCTGGAGCTCGCGACGAAGCGCAGCGAGTTCGAGAAGGCGGAGAAGGAGCGCTACGAGGCCTCCAAGAAGGAGAACGATCGCCTCGTCAAGGAGGCACAGGACCGCGCGGCGAAGGCTGAGGCGGAGGCCAAGTCCGTCTCCGAGCAGGCTGAGAAAACGCGCACCGAAGCGGTCGAGCAGGCGGACACGATCATCGCCGACGGCAAGAAGCGCGCGCAGACGCTCATCAGCGAGGCCCGCTCGACAGCAGAGGCGACGATCGAGGAGTCGCAGGCGGAGTCCCGCCGCAACATCCAGGCCGCACAGTCCCAGGTCGACCTGCTGACGAAGCAGCGCAAGACGATCGCGGCCCAGCTGGACCAGCTGCGCTCGATGTTCGCCACCCCCGGCCTGCTCCCCGCCACTGAGGAGCCGCATGCTCCCAGCCCCGAGCGCGTCGCCGCCGGTGCCGTGCCCACGGAGAAGATCGCGGACAAGGATGAACTCGAGGCCCTCGCGGGCGAGGACGAAGCCGACCGGACGGATGATGCCGGTGCAGCGGACGTGACGACGGCCTCGGGCGAGGACGCCGAGGCCGCGGAGACCGAGGCGACCGACGACGACACAGCCCAGCAGGACACTGCTGAGGTCAGCAGCGCCGACGGGTCCGCACAGGACGACTCGACGGAGACGGACGAGGCGGACTCGTCGACGGACGAGTCGGCAGAGGACGACGCAGCAGAGGACGGGTCAGCGGCGCAGAAGCCCGGCCAGCAGGCCTCCGGCTCCCCGCGGGGCGGCCGCGGCGCCTCCACGCTGCGCGGTCGGGGCAATCCGACGAACCGCCTGCGCTGAGGCGGTCAGCGGCGCCGGCCGCGGAAGCAATGGGTGTGCCAGTGCCTGCGCGCTTCCGGGCCGGTGCCGATCCCGTAGGCGGCGGACTCCCGCCACGCGATCGTGTGGGGCGCGGACGCCGGCAGTGACTGCCCGCAGCCCGGGCACACGTACGTCTTGCCGGACGTGGAGCCCCGCGTCTCCTGGACGATCCACTGCCCGTCGCGATCGTCGTCGACGCGACGACGAGTCGAGAACCCCGCGGACAGATTCCTCACGGGCCTCTGCCACTTGTTGGAGCGACGGGACGAGGACGAGCGTGGCATGCCGCCAGTGTCTCACGTACAGTGGACGCCTGTGCGAGTCGTGATTGCGAAGTGCCAGGTCGACTATGCGGGACGGCTGTCCGCGCATCTGCCCCTGGCCACAAGGGTCCTCATGCTCAAGGCGGACGGCAGCGTCCTCGTCCACTCGGACGGCGGGTCGTACAAGCCCCTCAACTGGATGTCGCCGCCATGCACGCTCAGTGTGGGCGAACCCAGCGACGACCAGACCCAGGCGGGATTCACGGAGATCTGGACGGTCCGGCAGACGAAGACGGACGACTCCCTCGTCATCTCCATCAGCGAGGTCCTCGAGGAAGTCTCGCACGATCTGGGCACCGACCCCGGCCTCGTGAAGGACGGCGTCGAGGCGCACCTCCAGGAGCTCCTGGCCCAGCACATCGAGACCCTGGGCGAGGGCTACACGACGATCCGTCGCGAGTACATGACGGCGATCGGCCCCGTGGACATCCTGGCCCGCGACTCCGCAGGCGCCTCGATCGCGGTCGAGATCAAGCGGCGCGGCGGCATCGACGGCGTCGAGCAGCTCACCCGCTACCTGGACCTCATGAATCGCGATCCGCAGCTGGCTCCGGTCACCGGCGTCTTCGCCGCGCAGGAGATCAAGCCGCAGGCGCGAACCCTGGCCCAGGACCGCGGGATCCGGTGCGTCGTCCTCGACTACGACGCACTGCGCGGCATGGACGACCCGGAGACCCGCCTGTTCTGAGCCCCGCGGACCGCGACACCGGCGGTCAGCGGAGGATCGTCACCGGTCAGCGGAGGATGACGGGGTCCGGCTTCTCCACGCGTGAGATGGTCGCGCCCAGCCCCGTGAGCTTCTCCACGAAGTGCTCGTAGCCGCGCTCGATGTGATCGATGCCGGACACCTCGGTCGTGCCCGTCGCGATCAGACCCGCGACGACGAGGCCCGCACCCGCACGGATGTCGCTCGCTTCCACCTCCGCACCGGACAGCGAATCGACACCGGTGACGAGGGCGTGGTTCCCGTCGATGCTCACCTGCGCGCCCAGCCGTGACAGCTCGTTGACGAACCTCCAGCGGGCCTCGAACAGGTTCTCCGTCAGCAGCCCCACACCGTCCGCGCACGCGTTGAGCGCGATGACGAACGGCTGCAGGTCCGTGGGGAACCCGGGATAGGGCAGGGTCGAGACGCGGATGGGCTGCGGACGTGCAGGACCCACGACGCGGAACCCTGCACGCGCGGGGTCCTCGTCCTCGATCGCGGTCACCTGCGCCCCGGACTCCAGCAGCTTATCGACGACGTTGGGCAGGATGTCCAGCCCCACGCCGCGCACCGTCACGTCGCCCGCGGTCACGGCGGAGGCGAAGGCCCAGGTGCCGGCCACGATGCGGTCCCCCACGCAGCGGTGGGCCACCGGGTGCAGCTCCGGGACGCCGGTCACGACCAGGCGCGACGAGCCGATGCCCTCGATCCGCGCCCCCATCTCCACGAGCATCGTGCAGATGTCGACGATCTCCGGCTCCTTCGCCACGTTCTCGATCGTCGTGACCCCGTCGGCCAGGACGGCCGCCATGACGAGGTTCTCCGTCGCGCCCACGGACGGGAACGGCAGCGCGATGTCCGCGCCGGTGAGTCCGCGCGGTGCCCGCGCCACGAAGTATCCGTGGTCCAGCGAGACCTGCGCGCCCAGCTGCTCGAGGCCCCTCTGGTGCATGTCGAGGCCGCGGGAGCCGATCGCGTCGCCGCCGGGAACCGCGACCTCGGCCGCGTGCATGCGACCCACGAGAGGACCCAGGACGGAGATCGAGGCGCGCATGAGCCGGACCAGCTCGTAGTCCGCTGTGGTGCCGGGGGTCGCCGGGACGTCGATGCGGACCGTGCCGCCGACCGCGTCGTAGTCGATGTCGCACCCCAACCGGCTCAGGAGCTCGCACATGATGCGCACGTCCGCGATGTCCGGCACGTTCGAGACGGTCGAGACCCCGGGCGCCAGCAGTGTCGCGGCCATGAGCTTGAGGACGGAGTTCTTCGCGCCCCGCACCGTCACCTCGCCCTGCAGGGAGGAGGGACCCTCGATGACGAAGACCTGACTCACGTGAACCGTCCCATCGTGTGATTGGCGCCCGGGGGCGCAGATTCCAGCCAGGAGGCGAAGCCGGACAGCGCCTCCGGATCCAGTGCCATCCGGATCGTCCGGGGTGCGCCGCGGTGCATGTCGTAGCGGCACACGATGACCTGCGCGTCGGGCAGAAGCGAGTACTGCTCCGACTCTGTGGGCCTCCCCCGTTCGATGATCTCCAGGTCCGACCGAGGAAGCATGTGGCTGGGGTGGGGACGAAGGCTGAAGACCGGGTACCAGTCCAGTGCGGACACCCCGAAGACGGCGACGCCCAACCGCCAGACCCCGGGCTTGCCCGGCATCTCCGCAGAGCAGTCGAAGGCGCCGGCCGCTCGAGTGAGCGACCGGCGCCTGACAGTGAAGAGCACGACGACGATCACAGCCGCTCCCACTGACGAGAGCAGAAGGATCAGCAGAACGGATGCGAGCACGTCGTGGTTACTCCGGAACTCTCAGCCCACGATGCTGGCCGCGTCCGCGACCACGGAGACACGATCGTTCGCAACGGACAGGAAGCCGCCGTCGGCCTGCGCGCGGACCGTCGACCCCTCCGTCGTGAGGATGCGGACCTCTCCCCCGGCCACGAGCCCCAGCAGGGGCTCGTGGCCGGCGAGGATGCCGATCTCGCCCTCGGTCGTGCGGGCCACCACGCGGGTGGCCTCGCCCGACCAGACCTCACGGTCGGCGGAGACGACGACGACTGACAGCGCGGCCATCGGTCAGGACTCCTTCTGGAGCTGATCGTAGTTGCGCAGCACGTCCTCGATGGGGCCGACGTTGAAGAACGCCTGCTCCGGGATGTGGTCGAAATCGCCGTCGCAGATTCCCTTGAAGCCTTCGACCGCGTCCTTGAGCGACACTGTGGAGCCCTCGACGCCCGTGAACTGCAGGGCGGTGTAGGTGTTCTGCGAGAGGAACTGCTCGATGCGGCGCGCGCGGTGGACGACCACCTTGTCCTCCTCGGACAGCTCGTCCACACCCAGGATCGCGATGATGTCCTGCAGCTCCTTGTTCTTCTGCAGGATCTGCTTGACGCGCACGGCGGTGTCGTAGTGGTCCTGACCCACGTACAGCGGGTCGAGGATGCGCGACGACGAGGCCAGCGGGTCGACGGCGGGGTACAGACCGCGCGACGCGATGTCGCGGGAGAGCTCTGTCGTCGCGTCCAGGTGGGCGAAGGTGGTCGCCGGCGCCGGGTCCGTGTAGTCGTCCGCGGGCACGTAGATCGCCTGCATCGAGGTGATCGAGTTGCCGCGCGTCGAGGTGATGCGTTCCTGGAGCACACCCATCTCGTCCGCCAGCGTGGGCTGGTAGCCCACGGCCGAGGGCATGCGGCCCAGCATCGTCGACACCTCGGAGCCCGCCTGCGTGAAGCGGAAGATGTTGTCGATGAACAGGAGCACGTCCTGGTTCTGCACGTCGCGGAAGTACTCCGCCATTGTCAGGCCCGACAGCGCGACGCGCAGACGCGTGCCCGACGGCTCGTCCATCTGCCCGAACACCAGTGCGGTGTTCTTGAGCACGCCGGACTCCTCCATCTCGAAGATGAGGTCGTTGCCCTCACGCGTGCGCTCACCGACGCCGGCGAACACGGACACACCGCCGTGGTCCTGCGCGACACGGGTGATCATCTCCTGGATGAGGACCGTCTTGCCCACACCCGCACCGCCGAACAGACCGATCTTTCCGCCCTGGACGTACGGGGTCAGGAGGTCGATGACCTTGATGCCGGTCTCGAACATCTCCGTCTTGGACTCCAGCTTGTCGAAGCTGGGGGCCTCGCGGTGGATCGGCCAGCGCTCGGTGATCTCGTACGGCTCGTTCAGCATCGAGGTGTTGAGGACCTCGCCCGTGACGCTGAAGACCTTGCCCTTGGTCACGTCACCCACCGGCACCGTGATGGGCGCCCCGGTGTCGACGACCTCCTGGCCGCGCACCAGACCGTCCGTGGGCTGCAGCGACACCGCGCGGACGATGCCGTTGCCCAGGTGCAGCTCGACCTCGAACGTGATGTGACGGGTGCCCTCGGACAGCTCGACCTGGGTCGTCAGGGCGTTGTAGACGGTCGGGACCGCGTCTAGCGGGAACTCGATGTCGACGACGCCGCCGATGACGCGCGAGATCCGGCCGATGGTCCCCTGGACCTGGGGGGTTTCGGAAACTGTGGCAGTCATGTTCTCTTTCTCTTCTGCTCTCTTCACCGTGCGAGGCTCAGTCGCTGGCGCCGGAGGCCGCAAGAGCGTCGACACCGCCGACGATCTCGGAGATCTCCTGGGTGATTTCCGCCTGTCGGGCCGTGTTGGCCAGGCGGGTGTACGTCTTGATGAGGTCGTCGGCGTTGTCCGTCGCGGTCTTCATCGCCTGCTGACGCGCGGCCTGCTCGGCCGCCGCAGCGCTCAGGAGAGCCGACTGGATGCGAGCGTCGATGTAGCGGGGAAGCAGTGCGTCGAGCACCTCTTCCGCGCTGGGCTCGAACTCGTACAGCGGGAAGACCTCGTCCGGCTGCGATGCGACGCGCTCCTGCGCGGCCGCCCCGTCCTCCTCCACGACCTCGAGCGGGATCAGCCGGCGGTACTCCGGCTGCCGATCGACCGCGGAGCGGTAGACGGTCGACACGAGGTAGATCTCATCGATTCCACCCTGCGCCGCGGGCAGCTCGAAAGCCTCCAGCAGCGTCTCGCCGATCTTCCGCGCATCCGCACCGGAGGGAGCTTCGGAGAACCCGGTCCACGCCTGCGCGATCTCACGCTCGCGGAACGTGTAGTAGGTCTCCGCTTTGCGCCCCACTGTGTAGAGGGCGATCTGCTTGCCCTCCTCCGTCAGGTGGGCGATGAGCTCCTCCGCCTCGCGGATGACGTTGGCCGAATAGGCGCCTGCGAAGCCCCGGTCCGGGCCGATGACGACGACCGCTGCGCGGTCGATCGTCTCCGGCTCGGTGGTCAGCGTGTGCTCGACGTTCGACTGCGTCGCCACCACGGAGACGGCACGCGTGATCTCACGCGCGTACGGGCTGGCCGATTGCGCGCGGGCGACCGCCTTCTGGATGCGGGAGGCGGCGATGAGCTCCATGGCCTTGAAGATCTTCCGGAGCGAGCTCGTGGAGTTGATCTTGGCCTTATAGACCCGCTGCTGTGCTCCCATCAGCACTTCCTTTCAGTCGTGGCGTGCACGTCGAACGACCTCAGCGCTTCTGCTTGACGATCTGCTCCTGCTCGATCTCCGAGGCATCCGCGGCAGCGGAGGACTCGGAGCCGGCGGAGACACCGTCACCGGACACCTGGAACTCCTTCTTGAAGTCGTTCACAGCCGTCACGAGAGCATCCTTCAGATCGCCGCTGAGCTTGTCCTTCAGCTCCGCGATCTGCTGGAACAGGTCCGTCTTGCGCTCGAGGTAGGAGTGGAACTCCGACTCGAAGCGCAGCACGTCGGCCACGGGGATCTCGTCGAGGTGGCCCTCGGAGCCCATCCAGACGGAGACCGTCTGACGCTCGGACGGCATGGGCTCGAACTGTCCCTGCTTGAGCAGCTCCATGAGGCGCGCACCGCGGTCCAGCTGGCGACGGGTCGCCGGGTCCAGGTCGGACGCGAACATCGCGAACGCCTCGAGCGAGCGGTACTGCGCCAGCGAGATCTTCAGCGTGCCGGACACGCCGCGCAGCGGCTTGCGCTGGGCGGAACCGCCCACACGGGACACGGACACACCCACATCCACGGCCGGACGCTGGTTCGAGTTGAACAGGTCCGACTGGAGGAAGATCTGGCCGTCGGTGATGGAGATGACGTTCGTGGGGATGAACGCGCCCACGTCGTTCGCCTTGGTCTCGATGATCGGCAGACCCGTCATCGAACCGCCGCCCAGCTCGTCCGACAGCTTCGCGCAGCGCTCCAACAGACGGGAATGGAGGTAGAAGACGTCGCCCGGGTACGCCTCACGGCCCGGCGGACGACGCAGCAGCAGCGAAATGGCGCGGTACGCCTCGGCCTGCTTGGACAGATCGTCGAAGACGATGAGGACGTGCTTGCCCTCGTACATCCAGTGCTGGCCGATCGCGGAACCCGCGTAGGGGGCCAGGTACTTGAAGCCGGCGGGGTCGGACGCGGGCGAGGCCACGATCGTCGTGTACTCGAGCGCGCCGTTCTCCTCGAGCGAGCGGCGGACCGACGCGATGGTCGAGCCCTTCTGACCGCAGGCCACGTAGATGCAACGCACCTGCTTGGAGGGGTCGCCGCTCTCCCAGTTGGCCTTCTGGTTGATGATCGTGTCGAGCGCCAGAGCCGTCTTGCCCGTCTTGCGGTCGCCGATGATGAGCTGGCGCTGGCCGCGGCCCACCGGGACCATCGCATCGATGGCCTTGAGCCCGGTCTCCATGGGCTCCTTGACCTCCTTGCGGTCCATGACGCCCGCGGCCTGGAGCTCCATCTCACGACGGCCCGTGGTGGCGATCTCGCCCAGTCCGTCGACGGGCTCGCCCAGCGGGTTCACGACGCGGCCCAGGTAGCCGTCGCCCACGGGCACGGACAGGACCTCACCGGTGCGGAAGACCTGCTGGCCCTCGGCGATGCCGGAGAACTCACCCAGGACGACGGCGCCGATCGTGCGCTCATCGAGGTTCTGCGCCAGGCCCAGCGTGCCGTCCTCGAAACGGAGCAGCTCGTTGGCCATCGTGCTGGGCAGACCGGACACCGTGGCGATGCCGTCTCCGGCGGTCACGACGGTGCCGACCTCGGTCTTGTCTCCCGACTGGGGTGAGTACGACTCGACGAACTTCCCCAGTGCGTCCCGGATCTCATCCGGGCTGATTGTCAGTTCCGCCATCTGGTTTCCCTGCTTCCTTGCTTGTCGTGAGGCTGCGTGCGCGCCGCAGCGGTTGTTCGAGGCACCCTGTCCCGGGTGCGGTCAGCTGGTGAGTCGACGGCGGACGTCCGACAGGCGATCAGCGATCGTGCCGCTCATCACCTCGTCGCCGACCTGCACCCGCACACCGCCGACGACGTCGGGGTCGACCTGGACGTGGAGCACGAGCTCCCTGCCGTACGACCGGGACAGTGACTGGGTGAGACGTTCCTGCTGCTGCGGGGTCAGCGGACGGGCGACGACGACCTCGGCCACGGAGCGGCGCTGGCGCGCGGCCAGGACCTCTCCGTAGTTGTCGAGCGCCTCAGCGACGCGGATCCCGCGGGGGTGTGCCGCAGCCTGCTGAGCGAGGAGCAGTGTCTCCTGCGCAGCGGCCGAGCCGAGCAGATCCCGCACCAGCGCGCGCTTGGCGTCCGCGGGGCCGTCAGACCCCAGGGCCCAGCCCAGCTCGTGGTGGGTCTCGATGGTCCGCGCGAAGCGGAACAGCTCCTCCTCCACGCGCCCCAGGCGGCTCTGCGCCTGGGCCGAGGCGGCCACGGCGGTGACGCCGGCGACCTCGAGGGCCGTGACGAAGTCCTGCGTGCGCGCCCAGTGGTGACCGGCGGCGGAACGGGCTATCTCCACGGAGACGCCGTTGACCCGGGTGCCGAAGAGACGGTCGAGGACCTCACCCTTCGCCGTCGGATCGACGGACGAGTCCGCGAGCGCCTTCCGCAGCGACACGTCGTCCGCCAGCACGCCGACGATGGACAGCAGGCCTTCGCCCACCGCCTCATCGACGGACGTGCCGGCGACGGCGCGGTCCACGTGCGCGAGCACCTGCTGGAGGGACATCCTGCTCGACTGGAGCATCAGAACTCCTTGGTGGCGGAGGCCGTGGCGGCGGGCGCCTGGGCCTCGAGATCGGCGATGAAGCGGTCGACGACGTTCGCCGAACGGGTGTCGTCGGCCAGCGACTCACCCACGATGCGCGAGGCGAGGTCGGTCGCGAGACCGCCCACCTCCGATCGCAGCGAGACCATCGCGGACTGGCGCTCGGCCTCGATCTGCGCCTTGGCCTGCGCGAGGATCCGCTCGGATTCCTCCGTGGCCTGCTGCTTCATCGAGGCGATGATCTGCGCGCCCTCCTCCTGGGCCTCAGCCCGGAGCCTGGCGGCTTCTGCACGTCCGTCCGCGAGCTGCTTCTGGTACTCGGCGAGGGCGGCGTCCGCCTCCGCCTGGACCTTCTCCGCCTTCTCGATACCGCCCTGGATGGCGCTGGAGCGCTCGTCGAGGACCGTGCGGAACTTCGGAAGGAGCACCTTCCAGAAGACCAGGAAGATGAGAGCGAAGCAGACTGCCGACCAGACGATGTCGTAGACAGCGGGGATGAGCGGGTGTCCGCCCGGCTCCGCTGCGAGAACTGTCATCGAGGTCATGTGAGGGCTCGCTCCCTATCAGGCTGCGGGGAAGATGAAGCCGGCGGCGATGCCCAGGAAGGCCAGGAGCTCGACGAAGGCGATACCGAGGAACATGGTGGTACGCAGCTGGCCTGCGACCTCGGGCTGACGCGCCATGCCCTCAACGGTCTTGCCGACGAGGATGCCGATGCCGATACCCGGGCCGATGGCCGAGAGGCCGTAGCCGACGGTCTGCAGGTTGCCGGTCACTTCGGCGAGGATGGTGGTGTCCACGTGGGTATTCCCTTTCGGTTGAGGGCCGGCCGGTCAGCTGGCCCCTGTCTTGCGGATGACAGATTGTGGTCCGGGACTCAGTGGTCCTGGGCGACGCTCAGCTGGATGTAGGCGGCGGTCAGCAGAGCGAAGACGTAGGCCTGCAGCACGGCGACGAGGATCTCGAAGAGCGTGAAGGCGAGGCCGCCGACGAGGGTGAGGGCGCCGAAGCCCGCCAGGGCGCCGCCCGCCTCGAAGAAGAAGAAATGCGTGGCCGCGAAGCAGAGGACCAGCAGGAGGTGACCCACCAGCATGTTGAACGTGAGTCGCAGCGTGAGGCTGACGGGACGCGCGATGAACGTCGACACGATCTCGATGGGGGTCACGAGGATGTACATGGGCTTGGGCACGCCGGCCGGGAAGAGCTCGCCCTTGAGGTACGCGAACCCGCCCTTCGCCTGGATGCCCGCCGCGATCATGACGACGTAGACCACCAGCGACAGCACCAGGGGCATGCCGATGAGCGCGTTCGAGGAGATGTTGAGGAACGGGATGATGCCCGTGATGTTGAGGGCGAAGACGCCGAAGAAGATCGAGGCGATGAGCGGGAAGAAGCGGTCGCCGTCCTTGCGACCCAGCATCCCGTACGCGATGTCCTTCCGGACGAAGTCGAACGCCAGCTCGACGACCGACTGGATCCGGCCCGGGACGACCGTCGCCTTCCGCAGCGCCAGCCACAGGAGCAGGAGCAGCACGAGCGTCGCGAGGATGCGGACCAGGATGATCCGGTTGACGTCGAACCCGGTCCCCTCGAACAGGAAGACCTGGGGGAAGAACTCCTCGAGACCGGGAGCGTGGAAGCCCCCTCCCTCTCCAGCTGCGAGCAGCGACACCGTAGACAGGGCGTTGGTGAACAGGGCGGACTCCTGACGGCTATGCGATCCCCGCTGCTGCGGCGACCGGCGACGGCACTGAGATCGGGCGTGGTCGTCGGACTCGTGTCCGATCTGGATCTCGCGATGGTCTGTGTGGCGCTGGGACTCCGAGTGCGCAGGCTGCGACCTGCGCCTCCGCTCAGCCTTCGGACCGAGTATTCCCAGCGTATCCTCGCGCTACTCTACCAAGCGTAGAGAATGCGACAAAACCGTTCGTCCCGCGCACTCGATGGTGATGTGTGGTGTTGCTCTCACCCGCACCCTCCCCCTGGGACGCCGAGGTTCAGGATCGGCGCTCGTCGGGTTCGTCCACCAGCGGCAGCCGGGACCGCTGGACGATGACGACGTCCGCGATGAGAGAGGCGATCGCGGCGACGGCCAGGGTCAGGAAGAGCGTCCAGGGGTCGTAGAAGTCCCGGCCACGCAGTGCGATGCCCACCCCCATGAACCCCACGATCTTGACGAGGAAGCCGCCCAGGACGCCGGCCGCCATCGTGGCGGGGCTGGAGTGCGCGGTGAAGTACATGACGACGGCGGTGATCGCGAAGAAGACGAAGGCCGTGACGGAGCCGATGAGCGCGCCCCACACGCCGGGCAGACCGGCGACCAGTCCGCCGACGAAGCTGGCGATCGTGCCGATGACGATCGCGATGAGGGCGCCGGCGATGATCGTCCACTTCATGATCGAGCGGACGCTGCCGGCGCGGCCGATGCCGGATCCGGAGGACGGGGTCATGGGGTCTCCTTGCGGGCCAGGCGTCGGCCCAGCGGGTAGAAGGTCAGGACGAGCGTCACGAGGACGAGTCCCGCGAGCACCGGCAGCAGGCGTGCCGCCGGGAAGAGCAGGAACGAGACGGACCCGAACGCGAAGATCGCGGTCCACAGGTAGAGGAGCAGCACGGCGCGCGCGTGCGAGTGCCCCAGCCGCAGCATGCGGTGGTGCAGGTGCTTCGCATCCGCGGAGAACGGCGACTTGCCGGCCATCATCCGCCGCACGACCGCCAGGCCCAGGTCCAGCAGGGGCAGGGCCATGACCGCGATCGGCAGGATGATGGGCAGGAACGCGGCGAACGCGCGCTCGTCCGCCAGCAGCGCCGGGTCGACCTGACCGGTCACCCGGATCGTCGAGGCCGCCAGCAGCAGGCCGATGAGCATCGAGCCGGAGTCCCCCATGAAGATGCGGGACGGGTTGAAGTTGTGCGGCAGGAAGCCCACGCACGCGCCCACGAGCACCGCGATGATGAGCGAGGCGAGGTTCGCGTAGCTGTCCGGGGTCGCATCGACCGCCAGGCTGTAGCTGTAGGCGAAGAACGCGGCCCCGCCGATCGAGACGACCCCTGCGGCGAGGCCGTCCAGACCGTCGACGAAGTTGACGGCGTTGATCGTCACGAGCACGACGAGGACCGTGAGGATGAGCGACATGCGGGGTGAGCCGATGATGACCCCGCCCAGCGGGATGGACAGGAGGCTCACCCCGTTGAGCGCCATGAACCCGGCCGCCAGGGTCTGGCCCGCGAGCTTCGTCGTCCAGTGGAGGTCCCAGATGTCGTCGATGACCCCCAGCACGCACAGCATCGTCGCCGCACCGGCGATGCCGATGATGGGCCCGGGCTCGTCGAACACCCGGTCGAGGAACGGCGTCTGCGACGCGATCGCCAGCGCCCCCATGATCCCCGCGAACATCGCGACGCCGCCCAGGCGGGGCGTGGGCACGGAGTGGACATCGCGCTCGCGCAGCGGCGAGAAGATGAGTCCGCGTTCCGCCACCCGTCGCACCATCGGGGTGACGAGGTACGCGATCACCGCCGCGACGAGGAGGATGAAGAGGTAGGCGCGCACGGGTCAGTCGTCCTGCGACCCGCCGTCCGCGGGGTCGTCCGGACCCACAAGTTCCGGCAGCTCCTCGCGCAGGCGGTCGAGTCCCAGCGGCCCCTCCCGGAGGATGCGCGGCGGCTGCGACGTCATGTCGACGATCGTCGAGGACCCCTGCCCGGTGCGCGGGCCGCCGTCCAGGTAGATCGCCACGGAGTCGCCCAGCATCTCCTGCGCCTGCTCCGCTGTCGTGGCGGCCGGCGCCCCGTGCGTGTTCGCGCTCGAGACGGCGAGCGGACCCGTCTCCGCCAGCAGCGCCAGCGTGTCCGGATCGTCCGGCATGCGCAGCGCGACGGTGCCGTGGGTGTCCCCCAGGTCCCAGTCGAGCATGGGCTGCGCCTCGCAGATGAGCGTGAGCGGGCCGGGCCAGAACGCCCCCACGAGCGCCATGACGCGCTGGTCGACGTTCGCGGCCAGTGCCAGGAGGGTGTCGCGACTGTGGACCAGCACGGGCGGCGGCATGTCCCGGCCGCGGCCCTTCGCCGCCAGCAGCGCGTTCACGGCGGCCGGGCTGAAGGCGTCCGCGCCGATGCCGTACACCGTGTCCGTCGGCACGACGAGGAGTCCCCCGTCCCGGATCACCCGGCCGGCCTCCGCGAGCACCAGCTCGCGCACCTGCTCATTCCGGATGTCGAAGGTCCGTGCCATGCGTGGGCGACTCTCTTCCGCTCAGTGGTGGGGCCGCAGCACGGCCACGGTGAAACGATCTCGTCCAGTGTAGTCCGGGCGGGTGGTCACTCCCGTGAACCCGGCGCCGGTGCACGCCTCGCGCAGAGCCGCGCCCTGCGTGTCCGCGTGCTCGAGGACCAGCAGTCCCCCGGGGATCAGCACCCGTGCCGAGCTCGCGATGACCAGTCGCGGGATCCGGGTCCCGTCGTCTCCCCCGCCCCACAGGGCGGCGGCCGGGTCGTGGACCACGACCTCGGGAGCGGTGGTGGTGCCGTCGTCGACGACGTAGGGCGGGTTGCTCACGACTGCATCGACCGCACCGTCCAGGTGGGTGCGGACGAGCGCGTCGACCGCGTCAGGATCCGTCGCGTCGCCCGCGACCGCCGTGAATCGCGAGCCGACACCGTCCAGGGGCTGCCGGTGCGCCGTCGCGCTGCGGTGCGTCCACGCGAGCGCGTCCGGTTCCCGTTCGATCCCCAGCGCCGAGGTCCCGGCCGCCTCCGCGGCGACCGCCAGTCCCAGCGCCCCCGTGCCGGTGCACAGGTCCAGCACCCGCGCGCCCCCCGCGGGGCGCACGCGGGCGAGGTGGTGGAGCACGGGGTCGACGAGCAGCTCCGTCTCCGGTCGCGGGACGAAGACCCCGGGACCCACGGGCAGCGTGAGGGTGCGGAAGTGGGCGCGACCGGTCAGGTGCTGCAGGGGCGTGCGGGTCGCGCGATGCTCCAGCAGGTCGCGGTACGCCGTGGCGACGTCGGCCGACACAGGATCGCCCAGCAGGCGGGCCCGGCTCACCTCGTGGTCCTCCCTCCCCCACGCGTGGGCGAGCAGTGCACGGGCGTCCGCGGGAGGGGAGTCGACGCCGGCGGCGTGCAGGAGGCGCTCCCCCTCGCGCAGCAGCGCATCCGTCGACGGCTGCGTCGCAGGATCGGGCGTCGCCTGCGCGGGTCCGTCCGGGACTCCGCCGGGGACGGTCGTCATCCGATGTCCTCGAGGCGCTCCGCGCGCTGAGCGGCGCGCAGCGATTCGACGACCTCGTCCAGCCGCCCGTCCAGCACCTGGTCGAGGTTGTGCGCCTTGTACCCGGTGCGGTGGTCGGTCACCCGGTTCTCCGGGAAGTTGTAGGTCCGCACGCGCTCCGAGCGGTCGACGGTGCGCACCTGCGACCGACGCTGCTCCGACTGCGCGGCGGCTGCCTCCTCCGCGCGGGCGGCCAGGATGCGGGCGCGCAGCATGCGCAGGGCTGCTTCCTTGTTCTGCAGCTGCGACTTCTCGTTCTGGCAACTGGCGGTGATGCCCGTGGGCAGATGAGTGATGCGGACGGCGGAGTCCGTCGTGTTGACCGACTGGCCGCCGGGACCCGAGGAGCGGTAGACGTCGATCCGCAGGTCCCCGTCCGGCAGGTCGACCTCGTCCGGCGCGTCCGCCTCCGGGAAGACGAGGACACCGGCGGCCGAGGTGTGGATCCGGCCCTGCGATTCCGTGACGGGGACCCGCTGGACCCGGTGCACCCCGCCCTCGAACTTCGTCCACCCGTACACGCCGTCCGCGGACGACTTGAGGGCCAGCGTGAGTTCGCGCACGCCGCCCAGATCCGTGTGGGCGGCGTCCAGGATCTCCGTCGTCCAGCCGCGGGACGCGGCCCACCGCTCGTACATCCGGGCGAGGTCGCCGGCGAAGAGGGCTGACTCGTCGCCGCCCTCCCCCGCCCGGATCTCCAGGATCGCGTCGCGGCCGTCGTCCGGGTCCGAGGGGACGAGGAGGTCCCTCAGGTCGACGAGGAGGGCGCTCCGCTCCTCGCCCAGGGTCGCCTCGAGCTCGTCGGCCTCCTCCTGGAACGAGGGGTCGGCCTCCGCCATGTCGTGAGCGGCGTCCAGGTCGTCGGCGATCCGCTGCAGACGGGACCAGACCTGCGCGATGCGGTCGAGCTCCGCGTACCGACGCGTGAGGGTGCGCGCGCGTCCCGGACTGCTGTGCACCTGGGGGTCCGCCAGCTCCTGCTCGACCTGTGCGTGCTCGTCCAGCAGGGAGCGCACGCTCGTGGCGAGTGCGTCCAGCTCCTGCGCCGCCGACTGCTCCGAGGTCATCGTCCGCTCCTCAGTGGACGCGCACGAGCCGAGGACGGCGGGGTGTCCCCGCCGTCCTCGGCTCGTGCGTGCCGTGCACTGTCCGTCAGTGGTCGTCCGAAGCCGACTTGGGCAGCGGCGTCGTCTTCTGCACCTGGAGCAGGAACTCCGCGTTGGAGGTCGTCTCCTTCAGCTTGGACAGGAGGAGCTCGATCGCCTGCTGCTGCTCCAGCCCGGACAGGAGCCGGCGCAGCTGCCACATGACCTTGCGCTCCTCCGGCCGCATGAGGTTCTCCTCGCGACGGGTGCCGGAGCCGTTGACGTCGACGGCGGGGAAGATCCGCTTGTCCGCCAGGTGGCGCGACAGGCGCAGCTCCATGTTGCCGGTGCCCTTGAACTCCTCGAAGATGACCTCGTCCATCTTCGAGCCGGTCTCGACGAGTGCGGTCGCGAGGATGGTGAGCGAGCCGCCGCCCTCGATGTTGCGCGCCGCACCGAAGAACTTCTTGGGCGGATAGAGCGCGTTCGCGTCGACACCGCCGGACAGGATGCGTCCGGAGGCCGGCTGCGCGATGTTGTACGCACGGCCCAGTCGCGTGATGTTGTCGAGCAGCACGACGACGTCCTGGCCCATCTCCACGAGGCGCTTGGCGCGCTCGATCGCGAGCTCCGCGATCGTCGTGTGGTCGTCGGCCGGGCGGTCGAAGGTCGAGGCGATGACCTCCCCCTTGACGGCGCGCTGCATGTCCGTCACCTCTTCAGGACGCTCGTCGACCAGGACGACCATGAGGTGGACCTCGGGGTTGTTCTCCGTGATCGAGTTCGCGATCTGCTGCATGACGGTCGTCTTGCCGGCCTTGGGCGGCGCGACGATGAGGCCGCGCTGACCCTTGCCGATCGGGGAGACGAGATCGATGATGCGTGTCGTGAGGTTCTTCGCCGCCGACTCGAGGCGCAGGCGCTCCTGCGGGTAGAGCGGCGTGAGCTTGGAGAACTCGACGCGGCGCTTCGCGTCCTCGACCGTCAGGCCGTTGACGGAGTCCAGGCGGACCAGCGCGTCGAACTTCTCGCGGCGGTTCTGGCGGTCGCCCTCGCGGGCCTTGCGGATCGCGCCGGTGATCGCGTCGCCCTTGCGCAGGCCGTTCTTCTTGACGAGGCCCGCGGAGACGTAGACGTCGTTGGGTCCGGACAGGTAGCCGGAGGTGCGCAGGAACGCGTAGTTGTCGTGGACGTCCAGGATGCCGCCCACGGGGATGAGCACATCGCCCGCCTGGACCTGGTCGTCCTCGCGTCCGCGCCTGCGGCGGTCGCGTCCGCGGCCGCGGCCCGAACGGTCGTCCCCGCCGCGGTTGTCGTTGCGGTTGTCGTTGCGATCGTTGCGATCGTTCCGGTTGCCGCGGTCGTTCTGCTGACCGCGGTCGTTCTGGCCGTCGCGGCCGCTGTTGTCGCGACCGCCGTTGCCGCGGCCGTTGTTGTCGCGGTCCTGGCGATCATTGCGGTCCTGGCGATCGTTGCGGTCCTGGCGATCGTTGCGGTCGCCGCGGCCGCGACCGCGGCCGGAGCGACGCGAGTCGTCGCCGTCGGAGGAGTCCGAGGAGTCGGCCTGCGACGAGCCCTGCTCGTCGGCGGAGCCGTTCGAGCGGTCGCCCCGACGACGGCGCGAGCGCGGGGCGCCCTCGTCGTCACCGGAGTCGTCGGACTTCTCCGACGCGGCGGGTGCGGCCTGCAGCAGCTCGGCGACCGCGGCCTCGGCTTCTGCCTTCCGGTCCGCATCCGAGGACCGACCGGCGGCCTTCTGCTCCGACGCGCCCCGCCCCGACTGCTTCGGATCGGACTGCTGCTGATCGGACTGCTGGGGGGCCGACTGCTGCTGAGCGGCGTTCGTGTGCTCCGCCGCGGAGGAGTCGTCCTGCACGCTGCGGTGGTTCGAGCCCCGACGCGGGGCCTGGGACTCATCCTGCGGGGCGGCTGCGGCCTGGGGCTCCGACGTCGGAGCCTGCGCGCCGCCGGTGCTCTGCGACGAGCCCTCGGCACTCTTGATGGCCTCGATGAGATCGCTCTTCCTCAGGCGGCGATAGCCCTTGATACCCAGTCCGGCAGCGATCTCCTGCAGCTGCGGCAGGCGGAGTGCGGTGAGACTTCCCGAACGTGCATGAGTGTCGTTCGCGGTGGTTTCAGTCACGAAGGTTTCCTTCTCCCTCGTTCGGCCGTGCGTGAAGGATGCGCGAGGTGCGCGGGATGCACGGCGATGGATCGCACCTGCGGTGCGTGTGGGGAACGGACGCAGACCCGTGGGGTCGAGGGCGTCCGACAGATGCTCCGAACGAAAGAGACTGACCGGTCCGAGGCGCTGAGGCCTGAACGGATCCGCATTCGGAACACCTCCACTGTACATCCCCGTGCGGGCCTCGCGCGAATCCGGCCCTCCGCCGGACGGCGTCGCGTCTGCGCGCGGTCCCGTCAGGAGGTCGCACTCACGCGGACATGCGGCGCAGCGACAGGGTCGTCGCGCCGTTCTCCGCGATCGCGGACGGCAGCACCTGCGCGGAGTCCCCCGCCAGCACCTGTGTGACGCGGTCGGCCAGATCGTCCCCCGTGCCCAGCACGAGGACCGTGGGACCGGCCCCGGACACGACGGCGGCCAGGCCCGCGGCGCGCAGCGCGTCGATCCGCTGGAGCGTGCCCAGCATCGCGGGGCGGCGGAACTCCTGGTGGAGCCGGTCGACGGTCGCGTCCAGCAGCAGGGAGGGGTCGTGGCAGACGGCGTGCACGAAGAGGCCGGCGATCGCGGAGTTCGCGGCGGCCTCGGCGTGCGGGACCACGTCCGGCAGCAGGTCGCGGGCGATGTCCGTGTCCAGGCGCTCGTCCGGGATGACGACGGCCGCGCGCACGTCCGGGTGGACCGGCAGCGAGATCGAGGAGGCGCGCTCGCGCTCCGGGTACCAGCTGACCGTCATCCCCCCGAACAGGGCGGGCGCGGCGTTGTCCGGGTGGCCCTCGAAGTGGGTCGCCCACGCGAGCTTCTCCGCCGCCGTGGGCTCCGGCAGGCCGGCGGCCACGCTCGCGGCGTCCGCGATCGACAGACCCGCGACGATCGCGGCCGCGGAGGAGCCCATCCCCCGCGACTGCGGGATCGCGTTGTCGCACTCGAGGAGGAGGCGGTCGCCACCGGTCACGCCGCGGGCCTCGAGGATCTGCTCGGCGACGCGGAGGATGAGGTGGTCGCCGCTGCGCGGCAGGTCGCCCGCGCCCTCGCCCGTGATCGTCGCACGCTGATCGTGCGACACGGCGGAGTCGCTCAGCGTGGCGCGCACGGTGTCCGAGAAACCCAGCGCCAGGCCGAACGAGTCGTATCCGGCGCCCAGGTTCGCGGACGTCGCCGGGGCCGTCACCTCGACGGAGAACCCCTGCGGGATCACCATTCCGCTCATGCGTCCTCGAGCCCCAGCTCACGCGCCGCGCTGACCGCGTCGACCGGCACGCGCGTGGGGGTCACCGCGCTGCCGTCGGCTGCCTTGAGCGCCCACTGCGGATCCTTGAGACCGTGGCCGGTCACCGTCACGCTGATGAGGGCGTCCGCGGGCACCTGACCGGCGTCCGCCGCCTTGAGCAGACCCGCGACCGAGGCCGCGGAGCCGGGCTCGACGAAGATGCCCTCCGTCGAGGACAGGAGCCGGTGGGCGGCGAGGATCTCCTCATCCGTGACGGACTCGATCCGTCCGCCGGAGTCGTCGCGCGCGGCGATCGCCTGATCCCAGGAGGCGGGGTTGCCGATCCGGATCGCGGTCGCGATCGTCTCCGGCTCGTCGACGGGGTGGCCCAGCACCAGCGGTGCCGCACCGGCCGCCTGGAAGCCCCACATCTCCGGTGTCGAAGCCGCGAGCCCCGCCTGCGCGTACTCCTGGAAGCCCTTCCAGTACGCGGTGATGTTGCCGGCGTTGCCCACGGGCAGGACGTGGATGTCCGGCGCCTCGCCCAGCGCGTCGACGATCTCGAACGCCGCGGTCTTCTGGCCCTCGATCCGGTCCGGGTTCACGGAGTTGACGAGGTCGACGGGGTAGGCCTCCGACAGCTTGCGGCACAGGGTGAGGCAGTCGTCGAAGTTGCCGTCGACCTCCAGCAGCTGCGCGCCGTGCGCCACGGCCTGGCTCATCTTGCCCATCGCGATCTTGCCGGCGGGGACGAGGACGGCGGAGGTGAGCCCCGCCTTCGTCGCGTAGGCCGCGGCGGACGCGGAGGTGTTGCCGGTCGAGGCGCAGATGACGGCCTGCGCGCCGCGGGCGGCGGCCTTCGTCATCGCCATCGTCATCCCGCGGTCCTTGAACGACCCGGTGGGATTCATGCCCTCGTACTTGACGTGGACGCGGGCGCCCACGCGCTCGGACAGCTGCCGGGCGGGGATGAGCGGAGTGCCACCCTCCCCCAGCGTCACCGCGGGGACGTCCGCCCCCACGTCCAGCAGTTCACGGTACTCCTCGACCACTCCACGCCACTGGTGGCGGTGTGCTGCTGCCATGCTTCCTGCTTCCCCCTGGTGTTGTGGGCGCCTCAGGCACCCTCGATGCGGAGCACCGACTTGACGGATTCGACGACCTCGAGCGCGGCGAGCGAATCGACGGTCGCGGCCAGCGACGACTCCAGCGCGGAGTGCGTCGCGATGACGAGCTTGGCGCGCGGCGTCCCGTCCGCAGCCGTATCCTCCAGCCGCGTCTGCTGGACGAGCTCGATCGACACGCCCTCCGTCGCCACGACCTCGGCGACCCGCAGCAGGACGCCGGGCCGGTCGAACACCTCGAGCGTCAACTGGTACCGCGTCGTCACCCGCGCGATCGGCAGGATCGACCCGGACTCACGGACCTGCTGGGGCATCTGCCCGCGCCCGCCCAGCACCTTGCGGCGCGCCACGGACACGATATCGCCCAGCACGGCGGACGAGGTGGGCGCGCCGCCCGCGCCCTGGCCGTAGAACATGAGGGAGCCCGCGGCGTCCGCCTCGACGAACACTGCGTTGAAGGCTCCGGACACGGAGGCCAGCGGATGGTCGTCCTGCACGAGCGCCGGGTAGACGCGCGCGGACACGGCTTCCTCGCCGTCCTGACCCGTCACCCGCTCGCAGATCGCCAGCAGCTTGATCGTGAAGCCCTGGTCCGCGGCCGTGCTGATCATGTCCGCGCTCACGCCCGTGATGCCCTCGACGTGCACGTCGTCCAGCGACACCGGCACCTGGAACGCCAGCGAAGCGATGATCGCGGCCTTCGCGGCGGCGTCGTGGCCCTCGATGTCCGCGGTGGGGTCCGCCTCCGCGAAGCCCAGCTCCTGGGCCGTCGCCAGGGCGGTGTCGAAGTCCCACCCCTCCTTGGACATCTGGTCGAGGATGTAGTTCGTCGTGCCGTTCACGATGCCCATGACGCGCTGGATGCGGTCACCGGCCAGCGACACGGACAGGGGGCGCACGATCGGGATCGCACCCGCGACCGCCGCCTCGTACTCGATCCGCACGCCCGCGTCGTCCGCCGCGGTGATCAGCTCCGGGAAGTGCTGGGCCAGCAGCGCCTTGTTCGCGGTCACCACGCTGGCACCGGACGACAGCGCGGAGAGGATCCGCGTGCGGGCCGGTTCGATCCCGCCCATGAGTTCGACGACGATGTCCGCACCGGCGACCACGGCCTCGGGGTCGGTGCTCAGCAGCTCCTGCGGGATCCCGTCCCGCGGCCGGGACGCGTCCCGGACCAGGACGCCGGACAGCTCGAGGCGGGCGCCCACCCGGGCGGCCAGCGTGTCCGACTGGGTGAGGAGCGCACGTGCGACCTCCGATCCCACGACTCCCCCGCCCAGCAGTGCGATGGTGAGCTTCTGCATGATGCTCCTCTCAGTCCTCGGCGAGCGGGCCGCCGTCGCGGGCCAGCAGATCGTCGAGCGTCTCCGGTGTGATGAGCCAGTCCACGCGGTGGGCCTGGACGGCGAGCACGCCGGGGCGCGGCGTGAGGTTGTAGTTGGACGACAGCGGCTGGCAGTAGGCCCCGGTGCCGGGCACCGCGAGCAGGTCCCCCGCCGTCACGTCCGCGGGCAGGTACTCGTCGCGGACGATGATGTCGCCGCTCTCGCAGTGACTGCCCACGACGCGGACGACCAGCGGATCCGCCGTCGACCCGCGCGAGGCGAGCGTGCACGAGTAGTCCGCATCGTAGAGCGCGGTCCGCACGTTGTCGCTCATCCCGCCGTCGACGGACACATACGTGCGCACGCCCGTGTCCGTCTCCACCGGCTTGACCGTGCCCACGGAGTAGAGCGTGAAGACGGACGGGCCCACGATCGAGCGGCCCGGTTCGAACGAGACGGCCGGGAGGTCCGAGCCCTCCTCCGCGCACGTCTTCGCGACCATCTCCGCCAGCTGCTGGGCCATGTCCGTGATGGGCGGCGGGGTGTCCTGCGAGGTGTAGCGCATGCCGAAGCCGCCGCCCAGGTCCACCTCCGGCAGCCGGACGTCGTGGTCGCGCTGGATCTGGGCGCGCAGGGCGACGATGCGCCGGGCGGCGACCTCGAAGCCGGAGCGGTCGAAGATCTGCGATCCGATGTGGCTGTGCAGGCCCAGCAGTTCGAGGTGCTCCGAGGCGAGGATGCGGTCCGCCGCCTGCCGGGCCGCGCCCGAGTGCAGCGAGAGGCCGAACTTCTGGTCCTCGTGCGCCGTCGCGATGAAGTCGTGCGTGTGCGCCTCGACCCCCACCGTCACGCGGATCATGACGGGGGCGCGGACCCCGCGCTGCGCGGCGGCCGCCTCGACCCGGTCGATCTCCTCGAGCGAGTCGACGACGATGCGTGCGATCCCCCAGTCCAGGGCGAACGCGATCTCCGCGTCCGACTTGTTGTTGCCGTGCAGGCCCACGAGGGACGGGTCGACACCTGCCCGCTTCGCGGTCATGAGCTCACCCAGGGAGCACGTGTCGATGCCCATGCCCTCTGCGGCCACCCAGTGGGCGATCGCGGTGGTGAGCAGGGCCTTGCCGGCGTAGTACGCGCGGCTGACGGCGCCCACCTGGTCGAACGCGGTCGCGAAGGCGTCGACGAAGGCGCGCGCACGGGAGCGCAGGTCCTCGACGTCCAGGACGTAGACGGGGCTGCCGTGGGTGCGGGCCAGATCCGTCACCCGGTGACCCGCGACGGTGAGCACGCCGTCGTCGTCCTTGCGGACGTTCGACGGCCACAGGCTGGGCATGAGGTCGTTGACGGCTTCCGGGTAGGGCAGCCAGACGGGTGACGGCCCCGCGTGGAGGACGCCGGAGATATGGGCGGGCATTCAGGCTCCTGTCACATCCGGTCGGGGGCGCTGACGCCCAGCAGTTCGAGGCCGTTCGCCAGCACCTGCGCGG
This sequence comes from Brevibacterium senegalense, assembly GCA_020743695.1. GTDB lineage: Bacteria > Actinomycetota > Actinomycetes > Actinomycetales > Brevibacteriaceae > Brevibacterium > Brevibacterium senegalense_A. The sequence continues at coordinate 26,608 of DYUK01000163.1, forward strand.
TCGCGCGGTCCAGCACGAGGCGCGATCCGTGGACGGCGCCCGGCTCCTCGTCGCCCAGCGGCGTCACGCGGCACGAGTCGTACCACTTGTGGAACAGCCCGGCCAGCGACTCGAGGTAGCGGGCGATGCGGTGGGGTTCGCGCAGCTGCGCGGCCTGCGCGACGACCCGCGGGTAGTCGGCCAGACCGGCCAGGAGGGCGGCCTCGGTGGGGTGGTCGAGCGTCGCGGCGTCGAAGAGCTCCGCGTCGACCCCGGCGGCCAGGGCGTTGCGCTCGACGCCCCGTGAGCGGGCGTACGCGTACTGCACGTAGTAGACCGGGTTGTCGTTGCTGGCGCTGCGCAGGACCTCCGGGTCCAGCGTGAGCGGCGAGTCCGCGGGGATGCGGGCCAGCGAGTAGCGCAGGGCGTCGCGTCCCAGCCAGCGCACCAGGTCGCGCAGCTCGATGATGTTGCCGGCGCGCTTCGAGAGCTTCGCCCCGTTGACCTTGATGAGCTGTCCGATGAGGATCTCGATGTTGACGTCCGGATCGTCGCCGGCCGCCGCCGCGATCGCCTTGAGGCGACCCACATAGCCGTGGTGGTCCGCACCCAGCAGGTAGACCTTCTCCGTGAACCCGCGATCGCGCTTGTCCAGGTAGTACGCCGCGTCCGCCGCGAAGTAGGTGGGCGCGCCGTCCGTGCGGATGAGGACGCGGTCCTTGTCGTCGCCGAAGTCCGTCGTGCGCAGCCAGACAGCGCCGTTGTCGTCGTAGACGTGCCCCTGCTCCCGCAGTCGCTGGACGGCGGTCTGAAGCGCGCCGGAGTCGTGCAGCGACTGCTCGGAGAACCAGATGTCGAAGTGGACGTCGAACTCCGCGAGCGTGTCCTGGATGTCCTTCAGCTGCAGCGCGTAGGCGCGCGAGCGCACCTCGTCGCGGACGGAGTCGTCGCACGAGTCCGCCAGCTGCGGCATCTCTGCGGCGATCTCCTGGGCGATGTCGACGACGTACTGCCCGGGGTAGCCGCCCTCCGGCACGTCCTGGTCCTTCATGCGGGCCAGGACGGAGTCCGCGAACACGTTCATCTGCGACCCGGCGTCGTTGATGTAGTACTCGCTGCTGACGTCCGCGCCGGCGGCGGCGAGCACGCGGGCGATCGCGTCGCCGAGGGCCGCCCAGCGGGTGTGGCCAAGGTGGAGGGGTCCGGTGGGGTTGGCGGACACGAACTCCATGTTGATCGTGCGACCGGCCATCGAGTCTCCGCGGCCGTACGCCGTGCCCGCCGCGACGATGTCCGCCGCGAGAGCGCCCGCGGCGGCCGCGGACAGGGTGATGTTGAGGAATCCCGGTCCCGCGACGTCCACGCGCTCGATCCCCGGGTTGTCCCGCAGCTGCACGGCCAGGCCCTCGGCCAGCTCGCGCGGCGGCATCCCGGCGGGCTTCGCCAGCTGCAGCGCGATGTTCGACGACCAGTCGCCGTGGTCGCGGTTCTTCGGTCGCTCCACCACCAGTGCGGCCGGCGCGGCGATCTCCCGGCCGGTGGACGAGCTGTACGCGGAGAGTGCGGACGCGAGTGCGTCCTTGAGTTCTTCGGGAGTCACCCGCCCAGGATAGTGCGTGGGGCGAACCTGCGGACAATCGGGGATCCCGGCATGTGCGGCGGTCTGCGGGAACGACGAAGGGCGGGACACCGTCCTACGGTGTCCCGCCCTTCGCACTGGGTGCCCGCGACAGGATTCGAACCTACGACC
>DYUK01000164.1 GCA_020743695.1 Brevibacterium senegalense
CCGGTGACCGTCCATCCTGCACGCTTCGGCGCGGAGGACTCGCGCTTCCCGGAGGCTCCGCAGCTGTGGCCGGGCGGTTCGTACCTCGGCAGCGCGTCGACCTGGCCGCACACACAAGGTGCCCTGAGCGAGCTGCTGACCGTGGACCGACGCATGATCCGTCAGCTGCCGCCGTCCCTCCCGATCCGGCGGGCCGTGCTCGCCGAGCCGCTGGCCGTCGCGCTCCACGCCGTGGAGCAGGCGCGCCGCGCCGGGGCGCGCCTCGACGGCGCCCGCGTGCTGGTCTCCGGCGGCGGGCCGGTGGGCCTGTTGGTCATCGCCGCGCTGCGTGCCGCCGGCTGCACCGACATCACGGGCAGCGATGTCCTGCCAGGTCCTCGCACCCGGATGCGCGAGCACGGTGCGGGGCACACCGTCGATGCCCGCCGCGAGGACCTTCCGAACTCCGCCTACGACCTCGTGATGGAATGCTCGGGCGCGGTCGCTGCGATCAGCTCGGCACTCACCGCCGTCCGGCCCGCAGGAGTGGTGACCCAGGTGGGCATGCTGCCCGGCGGCACCCATCCCATCGCCCTCTCGCCGTTCATCGCGAAGGAGGTGCGTCTCGTCGGGACGTTCAGGTTCTCCGACGAGATCGATGCGGCCGTGGAGCTGCTCGCACGACGCCCCGAGATCGGTTCCGTGATCACCCATGAGCTCCCGCCGGACGAGCCCGAGGCGCTCTTCGCAACCGCTCGCGACGCCGAGAACTCCGGCAAGGTGATCACCGCACCCTGGGAACCGTGCTCGCGTTAGTGTGAAGACGCACAGTCACCCCGGGACACCCCGCAGCCCCCGAGTCGCAGAGGAAGTGCCGTGGCCATTCCGGTTCGCCGTGTACGCCGACGTGTCACGCTGACCGAGATCGCCCATGCCTGCGGGGTGGCTCCGTCCACCGTGTCCCGCGCGCTCTCGAACCCCAATCGTGTCAGCTCGCCGATGTACGAGCGCATCGCCCGCAAAGCCCGCGAGATGGGATACGAATCCGCCGTGCTGCCCGAGGCCGCCGATCGGCTCTCGGCAGGGACGATCGCGCTCGTCCTGCCCAACCTGTCCAATCCGTTCAACCTGGATCTCATCCGTGGCTGCCAGGCTCAGGCTCAAGCGGCTGGGTTCCTCTTCCTCCTCCTGGCCACAGAAGAATCGGTCCACGTGGAGTCCACGTGGCTGATGGAGCTGTCTCAGACCGTCGACGGGGTCGTGCTGGCCTCGCCCCGCGGTGAGGACGAGAACCTGCAGGAGATCGCGGCGAACGTCCCCATCGTCACCGTCAACCGCGAAGTCGAGGGGCTCTCCGGCATCGTCATCGATACCCCGGTGGGATGCGCTCAGGGGCTGGACTACCTGGTCTCCCTGGGGCACACCACGATCGCCTACGTACGCGGCCCGGAAGGATCCTGGACGGACCAGGAGAGGCTGAGCGTTCTCAGCGCGGCCGCCGAGCGGCACGGCATCTCCCTGGCCCCCGTCGGTCGTTTCCTCCCCACGATGGCCTCCGGAGCGGCCGCGGCCGATGTCGTGGAGCTCAGCGGTGCCACGGCGGCGATCTTCTTCAACGACACGCTCGCCATCGGCGCGCTGACCCGTTTCAAGGGTCGGGGGATCTCCGTGCCCGGGGACATGAGCGTGATCGGCTGCGATGACATCTTCGGTGCGGCCTTCTCGGAGCCCCCTCTGACCACGGTCACCGCCTTCGGGGAGGAGGCCGGGCGCGCGGCCACCGATCTGTTGATCAGTCGTTTCGGACAGCACGACAAGAGCCCACGTGTGGACCGCATCGCCACACATCTGACGGTCCGGGAATCCGCGGGCAGGAGCAGGACGTCTGCGGCGGACGACGAACGGGCCGGCACGGCGGGCCGGAGCGCCTGACCGTCGCGCCAGGCCTGCGAGGCGCTCCGCCGGCCGCGCCGCCGCGCGTCGTCTCGCCCGGCCGCCACCCCGTCGTGGCAAAAGATGTGCCATGAGGGGCGACGAAATACGAGCACAGGCGTCATGATGGCAATTTTTTGGCACGACTCTTGCTGACCGTGTGCCTTCCTGGAATGCTCGAGGACACCACAGCAAGACATCACTTGAGCAAAGGGGCCCAGGCCGAATGAGAAGTCACGTTGATCTCGTCGCCGATCTTGGAGAAGGGTTCGGGAGCTGGAGCATGGGCGATGACGCCGCCCTGCTGGAGGTCGTGAGCTCTGCCAACATCGCCTGCGGGTTCCACGCAGGGGATCCGCGCATCATGGACCGCACCGTCGCGGACTGCGTCGCCCGCGGGGTCAACATCGGTGCTCACCCCAGCTTCCCCGATCTCGTCGGGTTCGGCCGCCGCACCGTGGACGCCACCGCCGAGGAGGTGCGCACGGACGTCACCTACCAGCTCGGTGCGCTCCAGGCCTTCGCCCGTGCCCACGGCACCCGAGTCTCCCACCTCGCGCCCCATGGACGCCTCGGCAATCTGGTCGCGGTCCGCGAGGACTACGCCCGGGCTGTCGTCGACGCCGTGGAGCGTGTGGACCCCGATCTGATCGTGCTCGCCCAGGACGGACA
>DYUK01000165.1 GCA_020743695.1 Brevibacterium senegalense
GGGGCCGGAAGGCGCCGGCTGGAAGCTCGCGACCCTCACCCTCAGCAACGAGCGCTCCGGCACCGGCACGGAGCCGCCGCGCGAGTCCGGCGCCCCCGGCAACCTGTTCCGCGCGTGGCGCGATCTGCCGCAGGAGGAGCGCGAGACCGGCCTGCGCGACGCCGTCGCCCGCGCGTGGATCCGCTCCGAGGCCATCCGCCTGACCCAGCGCGACGTGGGTATCCGCATGGCCGCGGGCGACCCGCCGCCGGAGGCGAGCGCGCTCAAGCTCGCGAAGGCGGAGAACAGCAAGGAGACCGCGTCGCTGCTCCTCCAGGCGCTGGGCGACCGCGCGCTGGAGCACGACGACGGCTACGCGTTCACGCGCCCCACGGAGATGAACTTCGACGTGGGCGGCCTGACCCCCACCTACGCCTACCTGCGGTCCCGCGCGAACTCGCTGGAGGGCGGCACCTCGGAGGTGCTGCGGAACGTGATCGGCGAGCGCATCCTAGGGCTGCCCCGCGAACCCCGCACAGACGTCGACGTCCCGTTCTCGGAGGTGCCCCGATGAGCCAGAACCCCGCCGAGGCCGCGGTCGCCTTCGGCGCGACCGTCGCCTCCGCGCTGGCCGCCGCGGGCGGCAACGCCCGTACGGTCGAGCAGTACGACGCGCTCGTGGAGCGCCGCAGCGCCTCCGACGTGCTGCGCGACCACCGCGCACGCCTCGTCGCGACCGGCCTGCCGGGACTCCTGGCCCCGGAGGACGCGGACGGGCTGGGCCTGCTGGAGGAGGGCGGCGCGCTCGCGGCCCTCGTCGCGGTGGCCCGAGCCGCCGGCGCCGTCCCCGGTCCGGACATCGCCGCCCCGTGGGCCGCGGTGCCCACGATCCTGCGGTTGGCCGGAGCGGACCACGCGCTGCAGGCGCAGGTCGCCGCCGGCGAGGTCCGCCTGGCGGTCGCCGACCTGACGGGGACGCCCGCGGCCGACCGGACAGCGCAGGGCACGGCGCGGGACACCGTCCGCGTCGTCGACGGTGAGGAGTCGGACGGGCTGCTCGTCCTCGAACCGGGCCGGATCCGCCTCGTCCGCGACGCCGCGCTCCTGCCCGTCTCCACGTTCGACCCCACCCGCCCCGTCTCGACGGTGTCCCGCGCATCGCTGACGGATGACACCATCGCCGGCGACACCCTCGCCCAGGGCGAGCGGGCGGATCGGATCGCGGTCCTCGCCCGTGCCGCCGGTCGCCTCGTCCTCGCCGCAGAGCTGCACGGCACCGGGCAGGAACTGCTGCGCCTCGTCGTCGAGCACCTGAGCACCCGCATGGCGTTCGGCCGCCCCCTGGGCTCCTTCCAGGCGCTCAAGCACCGGACTGCGGACCTCTGGTCCGAGCTGTCCCTCGTGGGCTCCCTCGTCGACGAGGCCGCGCGCCTCCTCGAGGCGGCGCTGAGCACGGGGTCCCAGTCAGGCGGCGCGGACGGGACCGGCGACGATGCCCCCGCGACGACCTCGGCGGAGGCCGTGGCGGATGCGGAGGCGACCGCGGAGACCGACGCTGTGGCGGAGGCCTCCGCCTACGTCGCAGCGGCACTCTCCCTGGCCTCGGACACGGTGGTCCACGGCGGTGAGGAGGTGCTGCAGCTGCACGGCGGGATCGGGTACACGTGGGAGTCGCCCGTGCACGTCCTCCTCAAGCGGGCGGTCGCCTCCCGCGTGCGCTGGGGCTCGCCCCACGAGCTGCGGCAAGAGGTCGCGCAGCGCTTCGAGCTGTGACGACGAGGCCGGGCCCGGGGTGATTCCCCCGGGCCCGGCCTCCTGTCAGCGCCGTCAGCGGCGCATCCTCAGTCCGTCACGAACTCCTTGCGGAGGACGTGCTTCTGGAGCTTGCCGGAGGCGTTGCGGGGCAGCTCCTCGACGACCTCCAGCCGGGTGGGCTTCTTGAACGACGCGATCCGACCCACGACGAACTCCTGGACGTCCTCGAGCGTGGGCGGATCCTGCGGGTCGGCGGGGATGACGATCGCGACGGGTGTCTCCACCCACGTGGGGTGCGGCGCGCCGATGACGCACGCGTCCGCGACCTTGGGGTGGGCGGCGACGGCCTGCTCGACCTCGACGGAGGAGATGTTCTCGCCGCCGGAGATGATGATGTCCTTCGCCCGGTCGACGACGAAGTAGTAACCGTCCTCGTCGATCCGCACGAGGTCGCCGGAGTGGAACCAGCCGCCCGCCGTCGCCTCCGCGGTCTTGTCCGGCTTGTTCCAGTAGCCCTGCATGTAGCCGGGACCGCGGTAGACGACCTCACCGGTCTCCCCCTGCGCCACGTCCTCGCCCAGCGGGTCGACGACACGGGCGGCGACGAGGCCGATCGGCTGGCCCACGGAGCCCATCTTGCGGAACGACTCCTCACCGGACTGGGCGCACGTCGTGGGGGACATCTCCGTCTGCCCGAAGGCGGCGGAGATGACGGCGTTCGGGAACGTGTCCGCCATGAGCTGGAGGGTCTCGCGGCTGGCCGGGGACGCACCCCAGGTCGCGCCGGTGAGTGGCAGGTTCCGCTCGCGGATCCCCGGCAGCGAGCACAGCGCCTGCCACAGCGTGGGGACCAGGAACATGCGCGTCACGCGCTCCTCCTCCACGAGATCCGCCAGCGCGTCGATCTTCATGAGCACCTGCGGCGGCGCGATGACTGTCCGCCCGGCGTTGAGCAGCGCGGGATAGATGAAGCCCAGACCGGCGATGTGGAAGAGGGGGACGACGACCATCGACACGTCATCGGGCGTCGCCGCCGGCGACATCCGGTTCGTGTTGATGGTCTGGGACACCATGTTCATGTGCGTGAGCATCGCGCCCTTGGGTGCGGACGTCGTGCCGGAGGTGTAGACGATGAGGGCCGTCTCCGTCTCCGCGACATCGACGTGGGTGTGCACGCGGCCGGAGGCGGCGATCGCCTCGAACTCCTCACCGAACCGGATGAGCGGCACCTGCGAGGCGGTCTGCGCATCGGCCAGGATCCCGGCGCCCATCTGGTCCGCGAAGCCCACGACCGCACCCGCGTCCCCCACGAGGTAGTCGACGTCTGCGGGGGTCGAGCGGATGTTGAGCGGGGCCGCGATCGCGCCCACGGTGTTGATCGCCAGCAGCGCCGTCACGTAGGAGACGCTGTTGAGGCCCAGGATGAAGACCCGGTCGCCGCGTGCCACACCGCGCTCCTGCAGGTCCGCCGCGACGGCGCTCACCCGGGTGTGGAGCTGCTTCCACGTGTACCTCTCGCCCTGGCCCACGAAGGCCTCGACGTCCGGCCGCCCCTGGGCGTGGAGGTCGAGCATGTTCATCCAGTGGAGGCGGCGGCTGGCCGCCAGCTGCTCGTCGGGGGTGAGCGCGTCGAGTGCGGTCGGTGCGGAGGTGCCGGTCTGAGTCATGGTGATCGCTCCTCATTGAACGTCTGTTGAGCCGAAGGCGGTGCCACCAGACTAGGGTCTCCCGGGCCCCGCGACAACCGCTTCCCGGAGCGGATCCACCCGTCCGTGCACACCGGCCCGCACACTCCCACACCGTGCGCACCCGCCGGCATCGTCGTATCGTGCACCTATGACGCAGAACACATCCACGACCTCGTACGCCCAGGTCGCCCGTGCGGCCGCTCAGGACCCGGAGTCATTCTGGCTGGACGCCGCCGGGGCCGTCGACTGGGTCTCCCCGCCCGCCCGCGCGCTGGACTCCTCGCGCGCGCCGCTGCACCGCTGGTTCCCGGACGGCCGGCTCAATGTCTGCCACAACGCGCTGGATCGCCACGTGGGCGCCGGCCGCGGCGAGCAAGCCGCGCTCGTCTACGACTCCCCCGTCACAGGCACGATCCGGACGTACACGTACGCGGCCCTCCTCGACGAGGTCTCGCGCTTCGCCCGCGCGCTGGCCGACCGCGGGGTGGGCCACGGCGACCGCATCGTCATCTACATGCCGATGGTGCCCGAGGCCGTGGTCGCCATGCTCGCGTGCGCCCGCCTGGGTGCGATCCACTCCGTCGTCTTCGGAGGCTTCGCCGCAGCGGAGCTGGCCGCCCGCATCGACGACATGCAGCCCATCGCCGTCATCAGCGCCTCCTGCGGCGTCGAGCGCACCCGGATCGTCGAGTACAAGCCGCTCCTGGAAGAAGCGCTGCGGCTCACGTCCGCGCAGCCGGAGTTCAGCGTCGTCGTCCAGCGGGAGCAGCACCCGGTCGAGCTGCGCGACGGCTTCGACCTCGACTACGCCGCGCTGCTGGCG
>DYUK01000166.1 GCA_020743695.1 Brevibacterium senegalense
CACCACCGGCCCGCGTGCGGTCCCGCACGAACAGACGCACCCGCACGACTCCCAGTCGGGCGGCGGCCGCCAGCGCGGACGCGGCGGTGGCACCGGCTCCCAGCACGTCCGCCTCGTCCGTCCACGGCGCGGTCTCCGTCCCCGCGAGAGCGAGCCCCTCGTGGACCGCGGCGACGATCCCGTCGACGTCCGTGTTGAGCACCTCACCGCCGCCGGGAGCCGGGCGCAGGAGCGTGTTGCCCGCACCCGTCGCGACGGCGTCCGCGTCGAGGTCCCACCCGTTCACGCGGGCCAGCTCGACGAGGCGGTGCTTGAGCGGCATCGTGAGGGACAGACCCTCAAGCTCCGGGTGTTCCGCCAGGAACGCCTCGAGCTGCGCCTCCCCCACCTCGAACCGCTCGTAGGAGAAGTCGTCGATCCCCAGGGCACGGGCCGCCGCGCGGTGCAGCAGCGGGGACAGCGAGTGCGCGATCGGGGATCCCAGGACGGCGAACCGGGTGGGCGACTCAGCCATCTCCCGACCCCTCGCTGCGCTCGCGCAGCCACGCCCGGTACTCCTCGACGTTCTCCAGGTGCTCGTCGTAGGTCTCCGCGAACCGCGTCTCGCCCGTGTCCGGATCGACGGCGACGAAGAACTGCCAGTCGCCCTCGGCCGGATCCATCGCCGCGTCGACCGCACTGCGGCCCGGCGAGTTGATGGGTCCGGGCGGCGGGCCCTCGTGCATGTACGTGTTGTACGGGTTGTCGTCCGCGCGCTCCTCCGCCGTCGTCGTGAGGTCGTCGCGGGCCCCGTGGATGTAGGCGATGGTCGCATCCGACTGCAGCAGGCCGTTCGTCGCGGAGTCGTCCCCGGAACGGTTGAGGAACACGCGCGCGACCTTCCGGCGCACCTCCTGATCCGCGGGCGACTCGATCTCGACGAGGCTCGCGAGCGTGAGGATCTCGTTCGCCTCGTCGTCCTCGATGCCGGCATCGTCCAGCTCATGGGCGGTGCGGTCGACCATCTGCTGGACCACGGCCTCGGCGGTGGTGCCCGACTCCAGATCGTAGGTGGCCGGGAAGAGGTAGCCCTCGAGGCTGGGGGCGTCGACGTCGAGGCCGTAGTCCTGCGGGGTCTTGTCCTCGATCGCGGCCGTCACCTCGTCCTCCGCCATCCCGGACTCGATCATGCGGGCCTGGATCTGCGGCAGCGCGAAGCCCTCCGGGATGACGACCTGCGGGGCCGCCTCCGGGTTCACCATCGCCTCGACCGCCGCGGCTGCGCTCATCTGCTTGCGCATGCTGTACGTCTGCGCCTGCAGGGACGCGTCGCGCCGCTCGACCTCGTCGATGAAGGGGCGGGAGGACTTGATGACGTCCTCCTCGACCAGCTGGTTCGCGATCTGCGTGACCGAGGTCCCCGGCAGCACCTCGACGCTGACCGGCTCCGTGCCCTCCCCCTCGTAGTCGTCGCTGCGGCCCAGGATCTCCTGCACGACGCCGCCGGTGACCGACACCGCGACGACGCCGCCGATGCCCAGGACCAGCAGGGCTGCGACGACGATCGTCGTCGTCCGGCGCCGGCGCATCATCCGCCGCCGGCTCTGCGCACGCCGCTCGGCGCGGGAGAGCGGGGCGGCCTCCTCGATCGGATCGATCGGGTCGTTCTCGTCCATGTGTGCTCAGTCCTCCCGGTCGAGGATGGTTCCAGCGGGGGTGCCGCTGCTCTTCTCCAGATCCAGCGCGGTCTGCAGGATGAGGACCGCCGCGACGGAGTCGACGCGGTCCCGGCGCTGCTTCGAGTTCCGCCCGGCACTCTGCAGGACGCTGTGCGCCTGCACCGTCGTGAACCGCTCGTCGACGAGCCGGATGGGCACCGTGATGCGCGTCGCCAGTGCGCGCAGGAAGGTCAGTGCCGCATCGACCGCGCCGTGGTCGACCCCGTCCAGCGACCGAGGCCGCCCCGCCACGACCTCGATCGCACCGTGCTCCTCGATGAGGTCGCGCACGCGGGCGAGTGCCTGCCCGTCGTCGTCGCGGCGCACGTGGTCGAGCGGGGTCGCGAGGATTCCGTCGGGGTCGCAGACGGCCGCACCCACCCGGACGCTGCCCACGTCGAGTGCGAGCCGCCGCCCCCGGCGGAATCCGCTCATGACCCGGCGATCGCAGCCGCGACCGCGTCGAGCGCCGCTGTGCTCTGGCCGGCGTCCTGGCCGCCGCCCTGCGCGAGGTCGGGCTTGCCGCCCCCGCCTCCGCCCAGCTGGGCGCACGCGGTCTTGACGAGGTCGCCCGCGCGCAGTCCGCGCGCCTGGGCACCCTCGTCCGCCGCGATGACGACGCTGGGCCGGCCGGAGACCGTGCCGATCGCGGCGACGACGACCGCGTCCGCGTCGATCCGGTTCCGCACGTCCGTCACGAAGCTGCGCACGTCGCCCGCGTCCGTGACCTCGCCCAGCTGCGTGGCGGAGTAGCGCACCCCGGCCACATCGCGCGCCTGCGCCACGGCGTCCGCGGCGGCGGCGAGCACGCGCTCGCGCGCCAGGTCCGCGATCGTCTTCTCCGCCTCCTTGAGGCGGTCCAGCAGCCCCGCGACCCGGCCCGGGACGTCCGCCCCGGGCACCTTGAGCATCTCCGACAGCGACTGGAGGATCGTCCGTTCCTTCGCCAGCCCGCGGAACGCCTCGAGTCCCACGGAGGCCTCGATGCGGCGGGTGCCGGAGCCGATGGAGGCCTCGGACAGGACGGAGATGGGACCCACCTGCGCGGTGCGCCCGATGTGGGTGCCGCCGCACAGCTCGCGGGAGAACGGTCCGCCGATGTCGACGACGCGCACGACGGACGGGTACTTCTCGCCGAACAGCGCGAGCGCACCGGACCGCTTCGCCTCCTCGAGCGGCAGGTACTCGTAGCTGACCTCGAAATCGTCGCGCACGGCGATGTTCGCCGCGTCCTCGATCTCTTCGCGCAGCGCGGGGCTCAGCGCCTCCGGGAACGCGTAGTCGAACCGCATGTAGCCGGGCTGGTTGAGGGATCCGGCCTGCACCGCGTGCGGGCCCAGGACGGTCCGCAGCGCGGAGTGGACGAGGTGGGTCGCGGAGTGCGCCTGCGCGGCGGCGAACCGGTGCGCGCGGTCGACCTCCGCGGACACGTCCGCACCCGTGGCGAGCGAGCCCTCGAGGACCTCGACCCGGTGGGCCGGCAGTCCCTTGACCGGCGCCTGGACGTCGAGGACGCGGGCGGTGAAGCCGTCGCCGCGGATGAGGCCGCGGTCCGCGCGCTGGCCGCCGGACTCCGCATAGAACGGGGTGACGTCCAGGACGAGATCGACGGTGTCGCCGGGCTGCGCGACCTCGACGGACTGTCCGTCGGCCACGAGGCCGCGGATCCGGGAGTCCGCGTTCAGCACGTCGTAGCCCACGAACTCCGTCGTGCCCTCCTCCAGCAGCTGCGAGTAGGCGCTCAGGTCCGCCCCGCCGCCCTTCTTCGCGCGGGCGTCCGCGCGGGCGCGGTCCCGCTGCTCCTGCATGAGCGTGCGGAATCCCTCCTCGTCGACGCGGACGCCGTGCTCCGCCGCCATCTCGAGGGTGAGGTCGATGGGGAACCCGTGCGTGTCGTGCAGCGCGAAGGCGATGTCGCCGGACAGCGCGCCGCCGGCCCCCACCCGGTCGACGGCGCCGGTCAGCAGCGCGGTGCCGGACTCGAGCGTGCGGAGGAACGCCGTCTCCTCCGCGTAGGCGATGCGCGAGATCCGGTCGAAATCCGTCTCGAGCTCCGGGTAGGACGCCCGCATGACGTCCATCGACCGCGGCAGCAGGTGCGGCAGGACCGGCTCGGTGACACCCAGCAGGCGCATCGCGCGCACGGCGCGGCGCAGCAACCGGCGCAGGATGTACCCGCGTCCTTCGTTCCCGGGGCGCACGCCGTCGCCGATGATGACGAGCGCGGAGCGGACGTGGTCCGCGACGACGCGCATGCGGACGTCGTCCTCCTCGCGGTCCCCGTACGCGCGGCCGGACAGCCGTGCGGCCTCGTCGATGACGGGGTACACCTCGTCGATCTCGTACATGTTCTCGACGCCCTGCTTGAGGAACGCGACGCGCTCGAGGCCCATGCCGGTGTCGATGTTCTTCGCGGGCAGGTCGCCGGCGATGTCGAAGTCCGTCTTCGACCGCACGGCGGAGAGCTCGAACTCCATGAAGACGAGGTTCCAGATCTCGATGTACCGGTCCTCGTCCGCCTCCGGGCCGCCCTCGGCCCCGTAGGCGGGTCCGCGGTCGTAGTAGATCTCCGAGCAGTACCCGCCGGGGCCGGGCTGGCCCGTGTGCCAGAAGTTGTCCTCGCTGCCGCGGAACTGGATGCGCTCGCGCGGGATCGACGTCTCCTCGAGCCACAGGTCGACCGTCTCCGCGTCGTCGCGGTGGACGGTCGCCCAGAGCAGATCCGGGTCGAAGCCCAGCCCGCCCTGGTCCTCGGGCCGGGTCAGCAGCTGCCACGCGAAGCGGATCGCGTCCGCCTTGAAGTAGTCGCCGAAGGAGAAGTTGCCGTTCATCTGGAAGAACGTGCCGTGGCGGGTCGTCTTGCCCACCTCTTCGATGTCCTGCGTGCGCACGCACTTCTGGACGCTCGTGGCGCGCGGGAAGGGGGCGGGCTCCCGCCCCGTGAGGTACGGGATGAACTGCACCATCCCGGCGATGTTGAACAGGATCGACGGGTCGGAGCTGATGACCGACGCCGACGGGACCACCGTGTGGCCGTTCTCCTCGAAGAACCGAAGCCAGCGCTCCCTGATCTCTGCTGTCCTCATCCGGGTGACATCCTTTCGTGCGGCGGACGGCGTCTGCTCGACGGACCGCCTCACAGCATAGTGGAGACGTGAATGGCGGCGGGCCGCCGCACGACCCGGTGGGGTGTGCGGCGGCCCGTGCGCGCGGGGTCCCTGGGGACCGGTGGCCCTGGCGGACCGATCAGCGCGAGTAGTGCTCGACGACCAGCTGGACGTCAGCGGTCACCGGGACCTCGGAGCGCTTGGGGCGGCGCAGCAGCGTCGCCTGCAGGGCCTCGAGGTCGACCTTGAGGTAGCCGGGCAGGGTGGGCAGCACATCGCGGTGCGCGCCGGCCGCGGCGACCTGGAAGGGGTCGCGGGTCGTGGAGCGGGGCTTCACGTGGATCATCTGCCCCTCCTTGACGCGGAACGAGGGGCGGTCGACCAGCTGGCCGTCCACCATGATGTGGCGGTGGACGACGATCTGGCGCGCCTGTGCGATCGTGCGGGCGAAGCCGGAGCGCAGGACGAGGGCGTCGAGACGCATCTCCAGGAGCTCGACGATGTTCTCACCCGTCAGACCCGGGAGGCGCTTGGCCTCCTTGTAGGTCGCGAGCATCTGCGCCTCGCGGATGCCGTACTGGGCGCGGAGGCGCTGCTTCTCCTTGAGTCGGACGGAGTAGTCCGAGTCGTTGCGGCGGCGGGCGCGGCCGTGCTCGCCGGGCGGGTACGGGCGGCGCTCGAAGTACTTCTCCGCCTTGGGGGTCAGCGGGATGCCCAGTGCGCGCGAGAGGCGCACCTGGCGACGATGACGTGCGGGTGCAGTCATGGTGGTGCCTTTCTTCGTGAGGTGCGTCCGGACCGGTGGACTCGCCGGTGGATCGGACAGCTGTTTCCCTCCGAACGGGAAAGAGGGGCGGGATCGCGAGTCCGATTCCGCCCGACCGCCTCTGGACGAGGCACAGCGACTGGCTACTCTATCACGCCTGCTCGCCGGCCCGCAGCGCCGCGAGCGCGGCCAGCCGGTCGGCCATGCGCGACTCCGCCCCGTTGGCGGTGGGCCGGTAGTACGTGGTCCCGGTGAGGGTGTCCGGCAGATACTCCTGGGGCGACACCCCGTAGGGCCAGTCGTGGGAGTAGCGGTAGCCCTCCCCGTGCCCGAGGCCCTTGGCACCCGGGTAGTGCGCGTCCCGCAGGTGCAGGGGGACCTGCCCGGCACGGCCCGCCTTCACATCCGCGATCGCCTCGTCGAGGGCGCGGTAGGAGGCCGGGGACTTGGGGGCGGTCGCGAGGTAGACGACCGCCTCGGCCAGGGGGATCCGCCCCTCGGGCATCCCGATCCGCTCGACGGCCTGGTGGGCGGACACCGCGATGGTGAGGGCCTGCGGGTCGGCCAGCCCGATGTCCTCCGCGGCGGAGATGACGATGCGGCGGCAGATGAACCGCGGGTCCTCGCCCGCGACGATCATGCGCGCCAGGTAGTGGAGCGCGGCGTCCGGGTCCGAGCCGCGGATCGACTTGATGAAGGCGGAGATCACGTCGTAGTGCTGGTCCCCGTCGCGGTCGTAGCGCAGCACCGCCTCCGCGCTGGCCTCGGCGACGTCGTCCTCCGTCACCTCGACCGGACCCGTCCCCGGGTCTGTCGCGCCCTCCCGGTCTGCATCGTCGTCCCGGACCGCATCGTCGTCCAGGTCCGTCTCGCGGCGGGCGCGCGCGATCCCGGCGGCCGCTTCGAGGACGGTGAGCGAGCGACGCGCGTCCGCACCGGCGACGCGGACGATCATCGCGCGGGCGTCGTCGGTGAGCGCGAACTCGCCGGCCAGCCCGCGCGGATCCGTGACGGCGCGGTCCAGCAGTCCCCCGATCGCCTCGTCCGTGAGCGGCTTGAGCGTCAGCAGCAGCGAACGCGACAGCAGAGGGGCGATGACGGAGAAGCTGGGGTTCTCCGTCGTCGCGGCGACGAGGACGACCAGCCGGTTCTCCACGGCCGGCAGGAGCGCGTCCTGCTGCGCCTTCGTGAACCGGTGGATCTCGTCGAGGAACAGGACGGTGGTGCGCCCGTTCATCTCGCGCTCGGTCCGCGCGGTCTCGACGACCTGCCGGACGTCGCGCACGCCGGCCGTGATCGCGGACAGCTCGACGAAGCTGCGCCCCTCCGCGTGCGAGATGACGTGCGCCAGCGTCGTCTTGCCCACGCCGGGCGGGCCCCACAGCATGACGGATGACGGTCCGGTCCGCGCGTCCGCGCGGGCCTCGACCAGCTGCCGCAGCGGCGAGCCCGGGAACGTGAGGTGGTCCTGGCCCAGCACCTCGTCGAGCGAACGGGGACGCATGCGGACGGCGAGCGGGTCGAGCGCCCCGCTCGCCTCCGGTGCGTCGGAGAAGAGGTCCGCCGTCAGGAGGAGACCTCCTCCTGCGCGTCCTCGTCCTCGTCCACGTGGTCGACGCCCGCTTCCTTCCGCTGCGCCTCCGTGATGGGCGCGGGCGCGTCCGTGAGCGGGTCGTAGCCGCCGCCGGACTTGGGGAACGCGATGACGTCCCGGATCGAGTCCGCGCCGGCCAGCAGCGCGACGATCCGATCCCAGCCGAAGGCGATGCCGCCGTGGGGCGGAGCGCCGAACTTGAAGGCCTCGAGCAGGAAGCCGAACTTCTCCTGCGCCTCCTCCTCCGTGATGCCCATGACGCCGAAGACGCGCTCCTGGACCTCGCGCGAGTGGATGCGGATCGAGCCGCCGCCGATCTCGTTGCCGTTGCACACGATGTCGTACGCGTACGCGAGCGCCTCGCCCGGGTCCTCATCGAACGTGTCGAGGAACTCCGGCTTGGGCGAGGTGAAGGCGTGGTGGACCGCGGTCCACGCACCGGCGCCCACCGCCACGTCGCCGGCGGCCTGCGCGTCCGCCGCGGGCTCGAACATCGGGGCGTCGACGATCCAGACGAACGACCACTCGGATTCGTCCAGCAGACCCTCGCGCACCGCGATCTCCTTGCGGGCCGCACCCAGCAGGGCCCGGGCCGCGGACGTCGTGTCCGCCGCGAAGAAGATCGCGTCGCCGTGGGCGGCCCCGGTCGCCTCGAGCAGCCCCGCGCGCTCCTCCTCCGACAGGTTCTTCGCGACCGGACCGGTCAGTTCGCCGTCCGGCTGGACCAGCACGTACGCGAGGCCCTTGGCGCCGCGCTGCTTCGCCCACTCCTGCCAGCCGTCCAGCTGGCGCCGCGGCAGCTTCGCACCGCCCGGGTAGACGACGGCTCCCACATAGGGGGCGCGGAAGACGCGGAACGGCGTCTCGCGGAAGTACTCCGTGAGTTCGACCAGTTCGAGGTCGAAGCGCAGGTCCGGCTTGTCCGAGCCGTACCGCGCCATCGCCTCGCGGTAGGTCATCCGGCGGATGGGGCCTGCGATGTCGACGTCGATGAGCTTCCACAGCGCGGTGAGGATCTGCTCCGCCAGCGCGATGATGTCGTCCTGCTCGACGAAGGAGGCTTCGATGTCCAGCTGGGTGAACTCCGGCTGGCGGTCCGCGCGGAAGTCCTCGTCGCGGTAGCAGCGGGCGATCTGGTAGTACTTCTCGATCCCGCCCACCTGCAGCAGCTGCTTGAACAGCTGCGGCGACTGCGGCAGCGCGTACCACGAACCCGGGCGCAGGCGCGCGGGCACGAGGAAGTCGCGGGCGCCCTCCGGCGTCGACCGCGTGAGGGTGGGGGTCTCGACCTCGACGAACTCGTTCTCCTCGAGGACCCCGCGGGCGGCCCGGTTGACCGCCGAGCGCAGCCGCATCGTCGAGGCGGGACCGGACCGGCGCAGGTCGAGGTACCGGTAGCGCAGGCGGGTCTCCTCGCCCACCTGGCCGGAGTCCTCCGCGTGGTCGGACACCTGGAAGGGCAGGGCGGACGCCTGGGACAGGATCGTCACGTCCGTGTCGACGACCTCGACCTCGCCGGTGGGCAGCGCGGGGTTCGCATTGCCCTCAGGGCGCACGGACACGGTGCCGGTCACGGACACGACCGTCTCGTTGCGCAGCTGGTCCGCGACCTGCTCGCGCACGACGACCTGGACGATGCCGGAGGCGTCCCGGAGGTCGATGAACGCGACTCCGCCGTGATCACGGCGCCGGTCGACCCACCCCGCGAGGGTGACGGTGGTTCCGGCGTGCGCGGCGCGCAGGGCGCCGGCTGAGTGGGTGCGTAACACGAAGAGGACTCCTGGGATAGGTGCTGAGGGCGAAACACGTCCATGATAGACGCAGTGGAGGACACGGGATCGAGAGGCGGGATGCGGGCATGACGGAGCACTCAGGGGATGCGGGGCGCGAGGCACTGCCCACCTCCGCGCAGGTGGAGGTCGCCGCGGAGACGTTCCGGATGCTGTCCTCGTCGACCCGCCTGCTCATCGTGCGGATCCTCGTGGACGCGGAGCACGATGTCACGTCGCTCGCGGAGCTCGCGGAGGCGAGCGTCCAGGCCGTCTCGCAGCACCTCGCGAAGCTGCGACTGGCGGGCCTCGTGGGCTCGCGACGGGAGGGACGGCGCATCATCTACACGGTCGACGACCCCCACGTCGTCACGATGGTCGAAGAGATCTTCGAGCACATCGCCCCGGACGGCTCCCTGGCCCCGGACCCGGCCGAGCGCAGGCCCCAGCGGCGCCCGCGCCGCTGAGGCTCCCGCAGCTCACTCCCCCGCGACGCGCTCGACGCGGGGCCAGAGGTCCTGCTCCGGCGGCGTCCAGACGGACGCGTCGGCCGGCTCCTGGTGCCCGGACCGGATGTCCTTGACCTCGTGCCCGGTCTCACCGTCGACGAACCACACGAACGGGATGCCGCGGCGGTCGGCGAAGCGGATCTGCTTGCCGAACTTCGCCGCGGTGGGCGCGACGTCCGCGGAGATGCCGCGGTCCCGCAGGGTCGCGGCGACCCGGTCGGAGTCGCCGCGGTGCGCCTCGTCGGACACGGACACGAGCACCGCGGTGGGCACGTCGCGGGTCGCCTGCACCATGCGCTGCGCGCCCACCAGGCGCGACATGAGGCGGGACACGCCCACGGACATCCCCACGCCGGGATACGTGCGCTTCCCGCTCACGGCCAGCGCGTCGTAGCGCCCGCCGGAGGCGACGGAGCCCAGGTCCTCGTGCCCCTGCAGCTGCGTCTCGTAGACGGCCCCCGTGTAGTAGTCGAGGCCGCGGGCGATCTTGAGCTGGGCCCACACGGTGCCGGGAGCGCGCGTGTGGGCGGTCTCGAGCAGGCGGGTGAGCGCCGCAAGACCCTCATCCAGCAGCGGGTGGCTCACGCCCAGGTCCACGACGGCGTCCGCGAAGCCCGCGTCCGGGCTCTCGATGCGGGCCAGCGCGAGGCACAGCTCCTGCTGACGCGTGTCCGCCCCCGCCTCCTCCGCGAGCAGCCGGGCGACGGCCTCCTCCCCGATCTTGTCGAGCTTGTCGATGCTGCGCAGGACCGCGGGGACGTCGTCCAGGCCGGCACCGCGGGCGAAGCCCTCGATGAGGCGACGGTCGTTCGCGAGGATCCGCACGGGCGGCACGCCCAGTTCGGCCAGGGCGCGGAAGGCCTCGGCCATGACGAGGGGCACCTCGACCTCGTAGTGGTCCGGGAGGACGTCCTCGCCCACGACGTCGATGTCCGCCTGGATGAACTCCCGGAAACGGCCGTCCTGGGGGCGCTCCCCGCGCCACACCGGCTGGATCTGATACCGCTTGAAGGGGAAGGCCAGGTGCCCGGCGTGCTCGACGACGTAGCGGGCGAAGGGCACGGTCAGGTCGAAGTGGAGTCCCAGCGGGTTCCGCGCCTCACCGCCCTCGCCGTGCAGGCGCGACACGGCGAACACCTCCTTGTCGATCTCGCCGTCCTTCGCGAGGCTGCTGATCGGCTCCATCGCCCGCGTGTGGAGGGCGGCGAAGCCGTGCAGCTCGAAGACGTGCTTGAGCAGGTCGATGACCCGCTCCTCGACGATGCGGTCGGCGGGCAGCCATTCGGGGAAGCCGGACAGCTTGGCGGCGCGGGCCATGGGGACTCCTGGATGTGTCTGGGCGGGGTTCTTCGGATGCGGGCGGTGGTCAGAGACCGGGAGCGGTCACAGGAAGGGGTTGGTCGTCAATTCGTGCGACAGCCGGGTCGCGGGGCCGTGCCCGGGCAGGACGGGCGAGTCGGGGCGCGTCCGCAGCGCGCGGAGTGAGGCCTCCATCTCCTGCGGGTCGCCGCCGGGCAGATCGGTGCGACCCACGCTGCCGGCGAACAGCACGTCACCGCTGGCCAGCACGAGCGGCGGGCCGTCCGCGGTGGGCGCGTCGTCGACGATCTCGTAGAGCATCGAGCCCTCCGTGTGCCCCGGGGCCAGCGTCGCGGTGATGGTGAGACC
>DYUK01000167.1 GCA_020743695.1 Brevibacterium senegalense
CGCACGCTCACGATGAGTGTGCTGGCGGACCGGATCGTGTTCTCCGTGCCCCGGCTCAGCTATCGGATCGGCGTGCTCGTGGAGCGCGGCTGGGTCGACAAGCTGCCGTGCGCGGAGGACAAGCGGGCGCACAACATCGTGCTGACGGAGGACGGTGCGCGAGCGCTCATGCGCGCCGGACGCGATCACAGGGAGCAGATCCGGGCGGTCTTCGACGACGTGCTGGACGAGGACGACTTCGCGGCGCTGAAGACGGTCATGGAGAAGATGCGGGCGGCCGTCGACTCCTGACGGGCAGGGCAGCTACCGGGCATGCCAGACTGGGCGCATGAGCGAAGAAGCACGCAGCGGCACCGAGGGTGCCCAGACACTCCCGGCAGGACTCGTCAAGACCGTCGCGTTCCCCACGCAGGAGCTGCGCGCGCACGTCGATGCGAAGATCGTCGACCACCAGCAGGGGCGGCTCGACTTCGTCGTGTGGTCCGCGGATGAGCAGTCACGCGGCCTCAACAAGGCGTCGATCGACGCGGTGATCCTCCCGTACCCGGACCACGGCCCCACCATCGAGAAGCTGGGCGAACTGCCCAACCTGAAGTTCGTGCAGATGCAGACCACCGGCTACGACGCCGTGATCGGCAAGGTGGGGCCGGAGGTGACGGTGGCGACGGCCTCGGGCGTGCATGCCGCGGCGACGGCGGAGCTGGCGGTGGCGCTGACGCTGGCGCGGCTGCGCGGCGTCGACGATGCTGCGCGCGACATGTCGCAGCAGCAGTGGAACCACCGGCAGCGGCCGTCGCTGGCCGACCGGAAGATCCTCATCGTGGGTGCGGGTGGGATCGGGAACGCGATCTTCGATCGCTTCGCGCCGTTCGAGGTCGAGCAGACGCGTGTCGCCACGAGTGCGCGCGACGACGACCGCGGGCACATCCACAGCATCGACGAACTGCCGGAGCTGCTGCCGACGGCGGAGGTCGTCGTGCTCATCACGCCGCTGACGGAGCGGACGGACAAGCTGGTCGACAAGGAGTTCCTCGCGGCACTGCCGGATGGGGCACTGATCGTGAATGTGGCGCGCGGCGGAGTCGTGGACACGGACGCCCTGGTGGCGGAGCTGGAGACGGGGCGTCTGCAGGCCGCGCTGGACGTCGTCGATCCGGAGCCACTGCCGGCGGACCACCCGCTGTGGTCGACCCCGGGCACACTGCTGACTCCGCACGTGGGCGGCAACGCGTCCGCGTTCCATCCGCGGATCGAGAACCTGCTGGTCGAGCAGCTGCACCGGCTGAGCGTGGGCAAGGAGCTGCTGAACGTCGTGGACGTGTCGGAGGACTGAGGGTCGACGCTGGCAGGGCGGCGGATCGGACGGGCTCGTCAGCGGTGAGCGGCTGTCAGTTCGGGGCGCAGTCCGAGCCGTAGGGGTTGTCCGCGCAGTCATCCTCGACCCGGTACTTGTGGTACCGGTACACGGTCATGGGCAGGCCGTCGCTCTCCACGGCGGCGCTGCCGTCGATGTCGTTCCAACCGTCGCCGTAGTTGTACTCGCCGGTGTAGACGGTTGTGAGGGTGACGGTGCGCTCGCCCTTCTCCGAGTAGGTGTGGGTGATCGTCCCCAGTTCGGGGCGGCGGGGCTCCGATCCGGGGGAGGGCGAGGACGTCGAGGTCCCGTCGCCGAAGTCCCAGTGGTACTCGATCGGTGTTGCGCGGACGCGCAGGGGGAAACCCAGGAGTTCCGCATCGAACTCCTTCACCCCTGCGTCCGCCCAGAAAGCGGTGGGCTTGCCCGTGACGGTCCAGTCGACCGGCAGCGCGTACGGGGCCGAGGGCGGGATGGGGAACGACGCGAAGTCGGACTCGCTGGGGACCGGGGGAGGGACGTACTCGCCGCCTCCACCGTCGTCTGGCGGTGGGCCGTCGGGCAGGTCCGGAACGTATCCGCAGGGTCCGTCGTAGTCGCACTCGAGGCCGGGCGGAAGGTCGTCAAAGGGGCCGCGCTCCGGAGGGGGCTGGTGGCCTCCACCTCCGCCACCGCCACCACCGCCTCCGCCGCCGCGGTCACGGTCGCCGCCACCGCCTCCGCCGCCGTCACTGTGACCTTCGCATTCGACTTTGCCCATTTCGGTCATGTGGCATTCGGGCGCTGCGGTGCGAACATGCTGGCTGGAGAATGCGGGTGGGCCCATCGTGATCGTTGCGATGGAGCAACTGGCGACGATTGTTCCGAACCGCATCGCGAGAGCTCCAAAAAGAACCAACGGTTTAGAGATTCGAGCATTCATTTGACGGGTCGCCAAATCGAAGATTTTGGAGCACTGGATCCGTGCCTTCAAACTTCGCTTCGATCTCAGCGAGCTGAAGCCGGCTTGAAAGCTCTCCGCCGTCCTCTGGTGGTTGAGAAGTATCTGCGTCTACAAGTCCCCAGCCATCCAGATCAAGACAGACGCCAAAGTATCCGTATGTTCCCTCGTCGTACTCCCAGACCGCCGCTTCGGTGACAGTGACGGTACCAACGAGGGTCTGGTTCTCACTACTTGCCTCTTCCGCAGCATCAAGGTGCGCGTCTCTTAGTCCGGAGGAGATAATGTTGCGATCTGCAAGGCCCTCGATGCCATCGTTGTGCTTTTCAGTGAAGCCAGATGTGAAGTAGAAATACTCGTCGATCGCTTGGAGTGTGTCCTCCACCTGTGCGGTTTCCTCATCGGTGAGCTCTACGTCGCTCGTGTAGGGCGGAAGTGTCGGTGCGTAGGACTGTTCCGAGGTGGGCGACGGAGCTCCTGCCGTCGGACCGACCGTCTCCTGCGCTCCCGGTTGACCGCCGCACGCTGACAGGAGGACTGCTGCGGCGGCAGAAGCCGCGACCGCGCTCGTCGTTCGTCGTGCGCGCAGGCGCGTCGGTCGAGCGTGCCTCATCCCTCATCACCCCGTCAGCGTCGTCCCGACTCCCCGTCACACCACTCTCGCCACACTAAGAAGTCTTCGCAGGTGGGGGAACAGCAGATCGAGATCTGTGGATAACTCACTCAGTGCGAATCGGTTGGGCGGAGACGCCGCGGCCCAGCCTTCGAGGCGAGGGCGGACGGTCCGACAGGAGGGTGCACGCGAGTACGTGTCGAGCACGTTGGCCAGGTCTCGGCGAAAGGAGGGCGAACGGCAGACAGCGGGCGGGACTCTTCGAAGGGCTACGCGGATTCCGCCCTTCGACTATGCGCATACAAGCGTTTCGGTATTGCCGATCCGGCCGTCCCGCGCTCGATTCTGAGACGGTCCGCCTCGTGGAACGCCCGCGGAGGCTGCGTCAGACAGTGCCGCCGGTGAGCTCGAGCCGCGTGCCATCACCGCAGGTCACGCAGCCTTGAGAGACTGCGCTCCCGCTGCCCCCCACCCACCCGGGTGACGCGACGACGGACATGGGACCGGGGCCTCGGCGGCGTCACCGGGGTCCGCCATGCGGGCCGGGTGAAGACAGCTGAGACGGCAGTCCTAGGATGCGAGCATGAGCAGCGAAGACCCCCAGCCCACATCCTCCACCGCCGCGCAACCGGAGCCCGGCGTCGACATCAAGCCCCGCTCCCGCGACGTCACCGACGGCATCGAGCGGGCCGCCGCCCGCGGCATGCTCCGCGCCGTGGGCATGGGCGACGACGACTGGCAGAAGCCCCAGGTGGGCGTCGCCTCGTCGTGGAACGAGATCACCCCCTGCAACCTCTCCCTCCAGCGCCTGGCCGGCTTCGCCAAGGAAGGCGTCCACGCCGCCGGCGGCTACCCGCTGGAGTTCGGCACCATCTCCGTCTCCGACGGCATCTCGATGGGCCACGAAGGCATGCACTACTCGCTCGTCTCCCGCGAAGTCATCGCCGACTCCGTGGAGACCGTCTTCGGCGGTGAGCGTCTGGACGGCTCGGTCCTGCTGGCCGGCTGCGACAAGTCGATCCCCGGCATGCTCATGGCCGCGGCCCGCCTGGAGCTCTCCAGCGTCTTCCTCTACAACGGCTCGATCATGCCGGGCACCGCGAAGCTGTCCGACGGCACGGAGAAGGAAGTCACGCTCATCGACGCCTTCGAGGCCGTGGGCGCCTGCCGCGCCGGCACGATGACGGAGGCGGACGTCGACGCCATCGAGCGCGCCGTCTGCCCCGGCGAGGGCGCGTGCGGCGGCATGTACACCGCCAACACGATGGCTTCGGCCGCCGAGGCCATGGGCATGTCCCTGCCCGGCTCCGCCGCCCCGCCGGCGATCCACCGCAACCGCAACGTCTTCGCGCGCATGTCCGGCGACGCGGTCGTGAACCTCCTCAAGCGCGGCATCACGACGAAGGACATCATCACGAAGGAGTCGCTGGAGAACGCGATCGCCGTGACGATGGCGTTCGGCGGATCCACGAACTCCGTCCTCCACCTCATGGCGATCGCCTACGAGGCCGGGGTCGACCTCAGCCTGGACGACTTCAACCGGATCGGCGACCGCGTGCCCCACCTGGGCAACGTGAAGCCCTTCGGTGAGTACGTCATGAACGACGTCTTCAAGATCGGCGGCGTGCCCGTCGTCATGCGCGCCCTGCTGGACGCGGGCCTGCTGCACGGCGACTGCATGACCGTCACCGGCAAGACCGTCGCGGAGAACCTGGCGAAGATCAACCCGCCGGACCCGGACGGCAAGATCCTGCGCGCCCTGGGCGACCCGATCCACCCCACCGGCGGTCTCACCGTCCTCAAGGGATCGCTGGCTCCGGGCGGTGCGGTCGTGAAGTCCGCCGGCTTCGACGCCGACGTCTTCGAGGGCACCGCGCGC
>DYUK01000168.1 GCA_020743695.1 Brevibacterium senegalense
GTTCTCGACCATGCCCTCGTCGCGCATCGCGTTGATGGTCGCCACGGCCGCCGCGCACGCCAGCGGGTGGCCGGAGTACGTGAGGCCGCCCGGGAACTGGCGGTCGACGAACGTCTGGAACACGTGATCGGAGATGATGACGCCGCCCAGCGGCACGTAGCCGGAGTTCACGCCCTTCGCGAACGTGATGAGGTCCGGGGTCAGGTTCCAGTGGTCGAATGCGAACCACTCGCCGGTGCGGCCGAACCCGGCCATGACCTCGTCCGTGATGAGCATGATGCCGTGCTCGCGGGTCAGCTCGCGCACACCCTCGAGGTATCCGGCCGGCGGCGCGTAGATGCCGGCCGTGCCCGGAACGGTCTCGAGGATGATCGCCGCGATGTTCTGCGCGCCCTCCAGCAGGACCATGTCCTTGAGGTGCTGCAGCGCGCGCTCCGTCTCCTCGGCCTCGGACGTGGAGCCGAAGTGCGACCGGTACGTGTACGCCGGCATGAAGTGCACGACGCCGTCACCGGGCGTGTCGTTGGGGAAGCGCCGCGGGTCGCCGGTCACGTTGACGGCCAGGTTCGTGCCGCCGTGATAGCTGCGGTAAGCGGACAGCACCTTGTTCCGGCCCGTGTGCAGGCGGGCCATGCGGATCGCGTGCTCGTTCGCGTCCGCACCGCCGTTCGTGAAGAACACGTGCTCCATGCCCTCCGGCGCAAGCTCCGCGATGAGGCGGGCCGCCTCCGAGCGGGCATCATTCACGTGCTGCGGCGCGATCGTGCAGATGTCCGCCGCCTGCTCCTGGATCGCGCGGACGACGGCCGGGTGCTGGTGGCCGATGTTCGTGTTGACGAGCTGCGAGGAGAGGTCGAGCATCTCCCTGCCCTCCCCGTCCCACACGCGCGAGCCCTCCGCCTTCACGACGGTCATGGGCGAGAACGGTCCCTGCGCCTGCCATGAGTGGAAGACGTGCTTCCGGTCCAGCTCGTGTGCTGCCCGTCCCCGGTCGATCATCTCCTGCGTCACCGGGCCGGAACCCGTCGCCGAGGCCGCTGCCGGGTTGGTCGTATCCCCCGCCGCTGCGGCGGGTGCGGTCTTGTCTGTGATGGTCATCGTCGACTCCTGGGGTTGAGAACTGAGCGGATCAGTTGTTGGTGGGGAATCCGAGGTTGATGCCGCCGTGGCTGGGATCCAGCCAGCGCTTCGTGACGACCTTGCCGCGGGTGAAGAAGTGGACGCCCTCGGCGCCGTACGCGTGGGTGTCGCCGAACAGGGAGTTCTTCCAGCCGCCGAAGCTGAAGTACGCCATGGGCACCGGGATCGGCACGTTCACGCCGATCATGCCCACCTGCACCTCGTTCTCGAACTTGCGGGCTGCGCCGCCGTCGTTCGTGAAGATCGCGGTGCCGTTGCCGTACGGGTTCGCATTGATGAGCTCCAGGCCCTCCTCGTAGGACGGGACGCGGACCACGCAGAGCACGGGGCCGAAGATCTCGTCCGTGTAGATCGACATGTCCGGCGTGACCCGGTCGAACAGGGTGGGGTTGAGGAACGCTGCGGCGGAATCCGCGTCCGGGCTGCCGGTGCGGCCGTCCAGGACGAGCTCCGCGCCCGCCTCGACGCCCGCGTCGATGTAGCCGGCCACCTTGTCGCGGTGCGCGACCGTGATGAGCGGGCCCATGTCCGGCTCGCGCGTGCCGTCGCCCACTGTGAGGTTCCGGGTGCGCTCGGCGATCTTCGCGACCAGCTCGTCCGCGATCGAGTCGACCGCGACGACGACGGAGATCGCCATGCAGCGCTCGCCCGCCGCGCCGTAGCCCGCGTTGACCGCGGAATCGGCGGTGATGTCGAGGTCCGCGTCGGGCAGGACCAGCATGTGGTTCTTCGCGCCGCCCAGCGCCTGAACGCGCTTGCCGTGCGCACTGGCGGTCTCGTAGATGTACTTCGCGATGGGCGTCGAGCCCACGAAGGACACGGAATCCACCTGCTCGTCCGTCAGCAGCGTGTCGACGGACTCCTTGTCACCGTGGATGACGTTGAAGACGCCGTCGGGCAGACCGGCCTCCTTCCAGAGCTCGGCCAGCCAGTTCGCGGCGGACGGATCCTTCTCCGACGGCTTGAGGACGACGGTGTTGCCCGCGGCGATCGCGACGGGGAAGAACCACAGCGGCACCATCGCCGGGAAGTTGAACGGCGAGATGATCGCGGAGACGCCCACCGGCTGGCGGACCGAGTGGACGTCCACCCCCGTCGAGGCGTTCTCCGTGTGCCCGCCCTTGAGCAGGTACGGCATGTTGCAGGAGAGCTCGACGACCTCGAGGCCGCGGGACACCTCGCCCAGCGCGTCGGAGACGACCTTGCCGTGCTCGGCTGTGATGATCTCCGCCAGCTCCTGCTTGCGGGCGTTGAGCAGCTCGCGGAACGCGAACATGATGGACGTGCGCTTGGCCAGCGAGGTGTCGCGCCAGGCGGGGAATGCTTCGGCCGCCGCGCGGATGCCTGCACGCGTCTGCTCTGCCGATGCGAGCGCGACCTTCCCGCTCGTGACGCCGGTGGCCGGGTTGACGACATCCGCGAAGCGGCTGTCATCCGAGGCGGTGACGGTCTGTCCGTTGATCCAGTGCTGAATGGTCTTCACTGCGACTCCCTCCGGAGGACGATCGGAGGCGACGGTGCTTCTCCGATGCTGGACGCCCGCGGTGTTGTGCTCCCCGCAGGCCCGGCGGGCATCTGCGTCTGCCGGTGTGTGCTTCCAGTGTGAGCCGTGCCGCACCCGGTGACCAGGGGCAGAGTGTCAGGCTGAATCCGCTCAGCATGACGGACTGTAAACTCGTGCCATGGAGACCCAAGCGACCCGATCGGAGACGGCCCCCGCACCCGTGACGGTGCGGTCGATCCTCCATCTCGACGAGATCCGCGGCGCCCGTCCGCAGGTGCTGAGCGGGTTCGCGCGACTGGGCGATCCGGTTCGCTGGGTGCACATCGCAGAGACGGACGAGGTGCCCTCGCTCCTGGAGGGCGGCGAGCTCATCCTCAGCAGCAGCACGCGGTTCCGCCGCTCGGTCGCCCGCACCCGTGACTTCCTCGCCCGTCTGGACGCGGCCGGTGCTGCGGGCTTCATCATCGAGATCGTCGACGAGTCCGGCCAGACGTCCGAGGCCGACCGTGCGCTCCTCATCGAAGCGGTGCGCGGCGTGGACCTGCCGGTCATCGTCCTGGCGGACCGGGCCCGCTATGTGCGCGTCACCCAGGCCGCCCACCGCCTGCTCATCGGCGAGCAGCTGGCCCGCGTCGAGCGCGCCCGCCACGTGCACGACGTCTTCACGGACCTGAGCCTGCGCGGTGCCGACGAGCAGCTCATCGTC
>DYUK01000169.1 GCA_020743695.1 Brevibacterium senegalense
GCACGGCAGGACGCCCAGCAGCGGTGGATGGACCTCGTCCCGAACGGTGTCACGACCGTGAGCACCCACGGCTTCTACGTCGAATCGCAGGAGGAGGGGCTGGTCCGCTGGGACTGGGGTCAGTTCAGCACCGCCGAGTGGATCGCCCCGTCCACCGTGGAGCTGATCCTCGAGACGGAGGGGACGTCGATCCGCCTGCGGCTCCTCTCCGACTGGGCGGAGCTCGTCTTCGTCTCCTGGGTCCAGGTGTGCCACCCGCAGCACCCGGGCAAGTACACGTGGTTCGCACCCGAATGGATCGAGCACGTCCGGAATGTCACCGGCATCGACCCGTTCACGGAGCAGCCGGTCGACCAGCTGGGCGACTGACTGACGCTCCGGACCTCCACGTCACCTGGGTGGACCTGGGCTGAAAGACCGTGGCGAAGGGCCAGGGTCTCCGCGTCACCCGCGCGTCCCCGTGGTCACCCCACGCGGAACGACGCCCCCTGGTGACCGTCCGCCAACCAGGGGCCCTGACCGGTGATCTGCTCGCGGATTGTGCGGCCGGGTTCCGGCTCCGCGAGGACCCCGCGCCGGCGCAACTCCGGCGTGACGTACTGGCCGAAGCGCTCCAGATCCGCGGGACGCACCGCGGCGGAGATGTTGAAGCCGTCGATGTCCGCCTCCTCCATCCAGCGCTCCAGCTCGTCCGCCACGGTCGCGGGCGACCCGACGATGACCGGGCCGCGACCGCCGATCGCCACGAACTCCGCGAGATCTCGCACCGTCCACTTCTTCCCGTCGGACAGAGTCGTGAACGACGCGAGCGCCGAGTGGTTCGCCTCCGTCTGCACGTGCTCGATCGTGTCCTCCGGGTCCGCTCCGGCGAGGTCGACGCCCGTCCAGCCGCCGAAGAGGGCGAGCGCGGACTCCGTATCGACGTACGGCGTGTACGACTCGAGTCGCGCTTGCGCCTCCTCATCCGTGTCCGCCACGACGATCGTCGCGAGCGTGAAGATCTTCACCTCGTCACGGCTGCGCCCGCGCTCCTCGAGGCCGTCGCGAATCCCGTCGACCCACCGGCGGATCAGGCTTGTCGAGCCGCCGGACAGGAAGATCGCCTCCGCGTGATCGAGCGCGAACTCCTGCCCCCGCTTCGAGGAGCCCGCCTGGAAGAGCAGCGGTGTGCGCTGCGGACCCGGCGAGGCGAGCGCCTGCCCGGGCACGGAGAACCAGGTTCCCTCGTGTCCGATGTCGTGGACCTTCGCGGGGTCGACGAACACGTTCGCCTCCGCGTCCGCGCGCACGGCATCCGGCTCGAACGACCCCTCGAACAGCTTGTACATGACCTCCATGTACTCGTCCGCCCGGTCGTACCGCTCGTCGTGCGGGATCTGCCCGGCCATGCCCATGTTCTGCGCCGCAGAGTCCTGGTAGCTCGTCACGATGTTCCACGCGACGCGCCCGTCCGTGAAGTGGTCGAGCGTGCTGAACGTGCGGGCCAGCAGATACGGCTGCTCGTACGTGACGGACGCCGTGATGCCGAAGCCCAGGGTCTGCGTCACCGCCGCCATCGCCGGCACCGCGACGAGCGGATCCAGCAGCGGCACCTGCACCCCACCCCGGTTCGCCGCCGCCCCAGACCCGCCGTAGACGTCGTACACGCCCGGGATGTCCGCCAGGAACAGGGCAGAGAACCCGGCCTCCTCCAGCGTGCGGGCGAGCTCCGTCCAGTAGCTCAGGCTCGTGTACTCGTGCACCCGCGACTCCGGGTGCCGCCACAGGCCGGGCGACTGGTGGACGGGGACCATCATGTCGAAGGCGCTGAGCCGGATGGGCTTCGAGGGGGTGGTCATAGGTCGGGGGCCTCCTTCAGGGGCGGGTGAGGGCTGGGGACGAGCCGACCACGGCGGCGGGAGACACACCCGCCTGCGCGGCCACGGCCTCGGCACGAGCCGGGTCGTGGGCGGCGAGCGCAGCGACGCCGGACAGCACGCACAGCAGGGTGAGGTAGCCGCAGATGAGCCACGGTGTCTGGCCGCCGGCGGCGAAGAGGAGAGCGGCGACCATCGGCATGATGCCGCCGCCAATAACGGTGCCCAGCTGGTAGCCCATGTTGACGCCGGAGTAGCGGACCTCGATGGGGAACTGCTCGGCGAACCAGGCGGCCTGCGGGCCGTAGACCGCGTCGTGGGCCAGGTTCATGCCCAGCACGACGACGATCGGCAGGAGGATGAGCGGGCCCGCGTCCAGGAACGCGAAGAACAGCCAGCCGAACACGGCGATGCCGGCGATCCCGAACAGGGTGACGGTCCGGCGGCCCAGCCGGTCGGACACCGCACCCCACAGCGGGCCGGTCACGAGCCCCACGGCCGAGGCGATCATGACCGCCGTGACCCCCGAGGTCGAGTCGCCCCGCTGATCCGCGAGGTACGTGAGCATGTAGACGGTGATGAGGTAGTAGACGCTGTTCTGCGCCAGGCGCAGCCCCACGGTCACGAGCAGGACGCGGGGATGGCGGGTGACGACCTGCCACAGCGGCTGGTCGGGGACGTTGCCGGATTCCTTGTGCTCGACGAACTCCGGTGCATCCGTCACACCCAGGCGGATCCACAGGCCGAATGCGATGAGCAGCGCGGACGCCAGGAACGGGATCCGCCACCCGAACTGCTGGAACTGCTCGTCCGTCAGCACCGCTTGGACCGTGAAGAACGCGCTGGTCGCCAGCAGCATGCCAGCGGCGGACCCGATCTGCGTGAACGAGCCGAACAGCCCGCGGCGGCCCACGGGGGCGTGCTCGACGGAGAGGAGGGCGGAGCCGCCCCACTCGGCGCCCGCGGACAGGCCCTGGAAGATGCGCAGGACGAC
>DYUK01000170.1 GCA_020743695.1 Brevibacterium senegalense
CACGCAAGGCGCTCAAGCAGGCCGGCAAGGACATCGAGAAGCGCACGGCGCAGACGCAGAAGTCGTCCAGCGGCGCCACCTGGTTCTGGGTGGGCCTGGGCGTCGTGGGAGCCGGTGCGATCGCGTTCGCCGTGGCGCGCCGCCTGCGCCCGGTCGAGGACCCGTGGTCGACGCCGCTGCCCGGCAACCGTCCGGCTGATGCGCGCCCGGTGGGCTCCACACCGCGCTCGGAGCAGTCCCCGGCGCAGTCGATCACCAGCCAGGTGCCTGCCCCGGCCGCCGCCGTCGACAACGCGAAGGCCGAGGGCGTCGACGTCGAGGGTCCCAGCGACGACACCGAGGGCGGCGACAAGCCCACCGCCTGACACACCGCGGCGGCCCACCGGCCGCAGCACGCACTGCGCATCGGCGCCGGGGAGACTCTCCCCGGCGCCGTTCCGCGTCTCAGCGGGTCGTCCGCCACCACAGGAGCGCGGTGTGGAGTGCGGTGCGGGACTCGGCGTCCTCCAGCGAGACCCCCAGCCGCTCCTCCAACCGCTGCGTGCGCGCGTAGACCGCAGGCCGGCTGAGCCCCAACGCCCGCGCCGCGCCGGTCTTGGCGCCGCCCTCCTGCAGGAGCGCCTCCAGCACCTCGAGGTCCGTGGGCCCGCGGCGCACTCCCGCTCCCCCCGTCTCGTCCGCCAGGAGCTCCCCCAGTTCCGCCTCCGCGAACGTGCGCATGCGCGGGTCGTCCCGCAGTACGGCGACCAGCCCGCGCAGTCGCACATCCGCGAACCGGTGGAACGGGCGGCTCCGCACGGACATGGTCGCGACGATGTCTGCGACCTGCGCGGCCTGCTCCAGCTCCCGCCCGGCGTCCAGCAGCGAGTCGTGCGCACCGCCGGCCCCCACCGTGTGCTCGACGGACACGGCGTCCGCGAGCCGCTCGAACATCCGGGTCAGGACGCGGTCGACCTCGCCGCCGTCCTCGCGCCTGCCGGCACCCCGCCCCACGCACACGAGGCCCACCAGCATCCCCGCCCGTCTTCCGCCCGCGATCGCCGAGGCCCCCTCCGCCTCCGCTGCCGCCACCAGTTCGCGGCGCAGCGCCTGCTCCGTCAGCTGCGCGGTGGTGATCTCCGCATCGGAGCCGGCCGGGGCCTCGGCGGCGGTACGGATCGCGATGGGAGTGAAGAGGCCCGTGTCCGCCAGCCCCAGGTTGCGGGCGCGAACCAGTGCGTCGTCCTCGGACAAGTCCGTGCCGCTCAGGAGCTCGTGGATGAGCGCGTCCGCAGCGCGCTGGTGGGCGTCGCGCTCGTTCTGCGTCGACATCCGCACGAGGGTGATGGCCTGGCCGGCGCGCTCGAGGACCTCGCCGGCGTGGTCGTCGTCCGGATCCGCGAAGGGGGCGACGAGGCGGCCCCAGCGGCGGCCGCGCATCCCCACGGCCACCTGCCGGCTGCCGGTGCGGGGCCAGCCGTCCAGCAGGGTGCGCGGGGAGTCATCCGCCGCGTTGAAGGCGAGCACGCGGTGGGTCGCGTCCTCCAGGACGACGCCGCTGCCCAGGAGCCCGGCGGTCGTGTCGACGATGAGCTGCTCGTCGGCACCGCGCAGGCTCAGGTCCGTGAAGACGTCGTGCACGTGGCGGGCGCGCTCGACGCGGGCCAGCTGCTCGCCGATGAGCAGGCGGTGGGCAGCCTGGGTAACGCGGACGTAGCGGGCGCGGGCGGCCAGGACGATGACGGGCAGCTCGAGGCCGGCGACCGCCTCGACGAGGAGTGCGCGGTCCGCCTCGGACGTCTGGCCGGATTCGTCGACGATCTCGATGATGAAGCCCGCAGCCCCCGCCGCGTCCAGGCGGGTGAGGAAGTCGCGGGTGCGGGTGACGGACCGGCGGAAGCGCGTGCCGCTGCTGAGGATGAGCTCGCCGCCCTCCAGCAGCGAGGGCACCTCGTCCGTCTCCGCGATGTGCACCCAGCGCACCGGATCCCCCAGGCGCGCGGACCCGCTCAGCACCTGGGGACGGGCGCCGCGGATCTCGTCGAGGTGGAGGATCGAGCGGACGGTGACGGGGGCGGGGACGGCGTCCGCGCGGGACTCGGACCGGGTGATCTGCGACTCCATGGCCCGATCTTACAGTCCGTCAACTCAATGCGGACCAGCGTGACACTCTGACACTGGCCGCCGTGACCACGACCACCCACACTGGAGGGGAGCACCGGCGGACGCAGACGCCCGCCGGCCCTGCGGGAGACCCCACTCCCACAGGTGTCCAGCATCGGATCAGCACCGTCGCATCCGATCGTCCTCCGGAGGGAGTCGCAGTGAACACCATTCAGCACTGGATCAACGGACAGACCGTCACCGCAGGTCAGGACAGCCGCTTCGCGGACGTCGTCAACCCCGCCACCGGCGTCACGAGCGGGAAGGTCGCACTCGCCTCTGCTGACCAGACCCGCGAGGGCATCCGCGCGGCCGCAGAGGCGTTCCCCGCGTGGCGCGACACGTCGCTGGCGAAGCGCACCTCGATCATGTTCTCCTTCCGCGAGCTGCTGAACGCCCGCAAGCAGGAGCTGGCGGAGATCATCACGGCGGAGCACGGCAAGGTCGTCTCGGACGCGCTGGGAGAGGTGTCCCGCGGCCTCGAGGTCGTCGAGCTCGCCTGCAACATGCCCTACCTGCTCAAGGGCGGGCACACGGAGAACGCCTCGACGGGCGTGGACGTCCACTCCGTCCGCCAGCCGGTGGGCGTCGCAGCGATCATCTCGCCGTTCAACTTCCCGGCGATGGTGCCGCTGTGGTTCTTCCCCGTCGCGATCGCATCCGGCAACACCGTCGTCCTCAAGCCCTCGGAGAAGGACCCGTCCGCCGCGAACTGGCTGGCGGAACTGTGGAAGGAGGCGGGTCTGCCGGACGGCGTCTTCAACGTGGTCCACGGCGACAAGGAGGCCGTCGACACGCTGCTGACGGACGAGCAGGTCGATTCCGTGTCCTTCGTGGGCTCGACCCCCATCGCGAAGTACATCTACGAGACGGCCAGCGCGCACGGCAAGCGCGTCCAGGCGCTGGGCGGGGCGAAGAACCACATGCTGGTCCTGCCGGACGCGGACCTCGACATCACGGCGGACTCCGCGGTCAACGCGGGCTACGGCGCCGCGGGCGAGCGCTGCATGGCGATCTCCGTCGTCGTCGCGGTCGAGTCCATCGCGGACGAGCTGGTCGCGAAGATCGCGGAGCGCACCCGCGGTCTCAAGGTGGGCGACGGCACGCGCGAGCCGGACATGGGCCCGCTCATCACGGTCGCGCACCGCGACAAGGTGGCCGGCTACATCGACGCGGGCGTAGAGGCCGGCGCGGAGCTCGTCCTCGACGGCCGCACCACCAGCCCGGATGCGGATTCCGATGCCGCGTTCCTCAACCCCACCCTCTTCGATCGGGTCACGCCGGACATGTCGATCTACACGGACGAGATCTTCGGTCCCGTCCTGAGCGTCGTCCGCGTCCCGTCCTACGACGAAGGCCTGGAGCTCATCAACGCGAACCCGTACGGCAACGGCACCGCGATCTTCACGAACGACGGCGGGGCGGCCCGCAAGTTCGAGAACGAGGTGCAGGTGGGCATGATCGGCGTGAACGTGCCGATCCCGGTCCCCATGGCATACTTCAGCTTCGGCGGCTGGAAGAACTCGCTGTTCGGCGACACCCACGCCTACGGCGCAGAGGGCGTCCACTTCTTCACCCGCGGCAAGGTCGTCACGAAGCGCTGGCTGGACCCCAGCCACGGCGGCATCAACCTGGGTTTCCCCACCAACAGCTGACCCGCACAACCCCAGCATTCAGGAGTCGACGATGACCATCACAGACAAGACCGCCGCTGCCGCAGCGGAGGACACCACCGCCGAGGCCGCGGCCGGCCGGCCGGCCGCGGCCGCCTCCCAGCCCATCACGGACGCCCTGATCGAGCGCGGGCGGATCGCGCACGAGCTGGACCGCAAGCACGTGTTCCACTCGTGGCAGGCGCAGGGCCCGTTCAACCCCATGACCGTGCTCAAGGCGGAGGGTTCGCGCGTGTGGGACGGCGAGGGCCGGGAGATGCTCGACCTCTCCAGCCAGCTGGTCAACACGAACATCGGCCACCAGCACCCCAAGGTCGTGCAGGCGATCCAGGAGCAGGCGGCGGAGATCTGCACGATCGCACCGCAGCACGTGAACGACGCCCGATCCGAGGCCGCGCGCCTCATCGCGGAGCTGGCGCCGGAGGGCCTGGAGCACGTGTTCTTCACGAACGGCGGTGCGGACGCGAACGAGCACGCGATCCGCATGGCCCGCCTGCACACGGGCCGCAACAAGGTGCTGTCCGCGTACCGCAGCTATCACGGCGGCACGAACCTGGCCGTCAACGTGACCGGCGACCCGCGTCGCTTCCCCAACGACACGCCCGGTGACGGCGTCGTGCACTTCATGCCGGCGTACACGTACCGGTCGCACTTCGGCTCCACG
>DYUK01000171.1 GCA_020743695.1 Brevibacterium senegalense
GTCCCCGAACGAGGCCGGGCTCAGGTGCGTCCCGGGCAGGAAGACGACGATGAGGTCATCCGTGCTCATCGTTCGATCAGGATCCCGTCGTCGTCCGCCCACAGCATGCGACCGGGGGTGAACGTGACACCGCCGAACTCGACGGGCACATCCTGCTCCCCCGCCCCGTCCTTCGCGGACTTGCGCGGGTTCGAGCCCAGCGCCTTGACCCCCAGGTCCAGAGTGCGCAGGGCCGCCCGGTCCCGGACCGCGCCGTGGATGATGACGCCGGCCCAGCCGTTGTCGACCGCCGAGGCCGCGATGAGGTCGCCCATGAGGGCCGATTCCAGCGACCCCCGTCCGTCGATGACGAGCACCGCGCCGTCGCCCGGCGTCGCCAGGAGCGCCTTGACGAGCGCGTTGTCGCGCAGACAGCGGATGGTGCGGATGGGTCCGGAGAACGCGGTCCTCCCACCCAGATCCTGGAACTGGAGGGGGCACGAGTCCAGCTCGTCACCCCGCTCGTCGTAGAGGTCCGCGGTCGCGATCGACGGACGATCGCCGGTGCCTGTGTCCATGTGAGCCTCCATGTCAGCAGGGTACCGACCACCACGGACTCGGTGTGAGGCCGGTCATGGAAGACTGCGGGGACGCACGACACAGATCCGCGTCCTCCCACTGGTGAGGACCCCACGCTCCGCGCGACGCTGCCGGCGGGGACGGAGGCGCCCACGCTGGACATCGCCACGCACTTCCTCGCCCCTGCGGGGGCCGGGGGATTCACCGGACACGGACGCCTGCGCCCCCAAAGGGCCGCGGCATCGCGTTCCTGGACGCGGATCTGCTGGACGAGTCAGGCGTCGAGGGCGCGACGGCGACCGCGACGTTCAGGATCCGCTCCTCCGCCCCGAAGCCGGACTGACGGAACCGACACGGCGCACTAGGCTGGGAGGACGGTGTGCGTCCCCTCATCCGCGCACGCCCTGCGTCAGGAGGCGATCGTGAGCAACGTCGAGACGAAGCCGGCGGAGGTCCTCTGCCACAGCGAGGGCCTCCCGGGCCCGGACGCCGCGTGCGCCGACGGCGTGCCGGTCGAACTCATCTCCGCGCGGGAGGTGCCACTGGGCGGACCCCGCGCGATGCTCGTCCGCCGCACACTGCCGCAGCGCCAGCGCTCCCTCATCGGCGCCTGGTGCTTCGTCGACCACTACGGTCCCTCCGATGTGTCCGTCACCGGCGGCATGGACGTCGCTCCGCACCCGCACACGGGACTGCAGACCGTCAGCTGGCTGTTCGAGGGCGCGATCGCCCACATCGACTCCGGCGGCGGCGTGGGCACGGTCCTGCCGGGCGAGATCAACCTCATGACGGCGGGCACCGGCATCTGCCACTCGGAGGTGTCGACCCCGGAGACGGAGGTCCTCCACGGCGTCCAGCTGTGGCTGGCCCTGCCGGATGCGGTCCGCAATGAGCTCACCCGCGAGTTCGAGCACTTCGAGCCGCAGCCGGTCGCCCTGGACGGCGGCAGCGCCCTCGTCTTCATCGGCAGCCTGCTGGACGAGGACTCACCCGTGCGCGTGCACTCACCCCTCGTGGGGGCGGAGCTGCGGTTGGACCCCGGCGCCCTCCTGGACCTGCCGGTCGACGCCACCTTCGAGCACGGCCTGCTCGTCGATTCCGGCGACGTCACCCTCGAGGGCGTGTCCGTGCCCGCTGCGACACTGGGCTACACCGGAGTCGGCAGCGAGCGCCTGCGCATCCACAACCGCGGTGCCACGCCCGCTCGCCTCATCCTCATCGGCGGCGAGCCGTTCGGCGAGGAGATCGTCATGTGGTGGAACTTCATCGGCCGTGACTCGGACGAGATCGCCCGCTTCCGCGAGGAGTGGCAGGCGGAGGGCGACCGCTTCGGTCGCGTCGAGGGCTACGTGGGCCACGGCGGCCCTGGCCAGAACCGCGACGGCATGGGACGGCTCCCGGCCCCCACCCTGCCGAACGTCCGCATGCGCGCCCGGAAGAACCCACCGCCGGTCGTCCAGACGGACGACTGACCGGACATCCGGCAGACCGACGACGGAGGAGCAGACCATGACCGACCAGCAGCTGACCGACAAGACCGGTGCCATCGTGACCGTCGAGCACGACGATGCGCGCGGCGCGTACGCCCTTACCTTCGCGAACGGCGAGGTGGCCGGACGTACTTTCCACACCCCGACCTCGGCGGACGAATGGATCTTCTTCCACACGGAGGTCGACGACGAGTACGGAGGCCGCGGCCTGGGCGGCATCCTCGTGGGCCAGGCGATGGCCGACGTCGCCCGGCAGGGGCGGACCGTCGTCCCGCTGTGCCCGTTCGTGAAGGGATGGCTGGAGAAGAACGGGGACGAGTTCGCTGCCGCCGGCGGCAGCGTCCGCGCCCCGCGACCCGCGGACCTCGACACCGTCCGCGCCGCGCAGAAGGGAGCGTGACCGTGCGCCGACCCTTCATCGACCGTGAGATGCCGGACGTCTACACGGCGATGACGAAGGCGTCCGCGACCTCGCGGAAGGCGTCGAACGAGGCCGGGCTGGACGACGACCTCATCGAGCTCATCAACGTCCGGGTCTCGCAGATCAACCGGTGCCTCACGTGCCTGAGCATCCACGTGCCACGGGCGCGTCAGGCGGGCATCACGCAGCGGCAGTTGGACCTGCTGCCCGCCTGGCGTGAGGCCGGGGAGAAGTCCTTCACCGCGCAGCAGCTGGCGTGCCTCCGGCTGGCGGAGGCCCTCACGGTGCTGGACGTCGGAGAGGACCTGGACGGCCTCGCGGAGGCCGCATCCGCGCACCTCACCCGGGCGCAGATCGCCGCCGTCCAGTGGACGACGACCCTCATCAACGCGTTCAACAGGATCTCGATCGCCAGCGGCCACCCCGCCCTCACCGTCAAGGAGTGACCGCGGCGGACGCAGACGCCTCCCGGCGCGGGTGACCGCGTGGGGAGGCGTCTGCGTTGCGGCCCGGGGTTCAGCTCCCGGGGCCGTCAGCGGTGGTCCTCAGCTCCGTCACGCACCGGGACGGTGGTCGAGCGCTCCGGTGTTCTCCCAGAGGTCCTTCGCCCACGCGGACCAGTCGTCATCCGCGGAGTACCACTCGGGCAGTTCGTCCATGTCCCCACCGTCCTCGAAGCCCAGGTCGGCGACGCGCTTCGTCCACTTCTCCGTGAGCTCGTCGACCTGATCGATGGTGCCCTCCGGCAGGTTGCCCGCCTCGATC
>DYUK01000172.1 GCA_020743695.1 Brevibacterium senegalense
CCAGCAGCAGCTGCGGCTCCTGGAGCAGATGCGCGAGACCCCGGAGTGGCAGGACGCGCTGCAGCGCAACGCCTGGACGGACGCGTGGGAGACCGGCGAGGACCTGGACCGATTCATCGCCGAAGACGATGAGAAGACAGCCGCACTGCTCGAGGAGCTGGGACTGTGAGCGACACGAACACCCACGACGACCTCGGCGGCGGTGACGACCGCGGAGCCGGCCACGACGGCCTGGCCGCGGTGCAGCCCGGCCAGTCCATCGACCCGGAGATCCACGGGACGGAGCAGGTGCGGGAGCGCGGCTGGTGGACCGGCCGCGCGGGCCTCGCGTTCCCCCTCCTCCTGGCGGTCATCGCGACGTACATGCTGGTGGGGCAGTTCTCGATGGAGGTGGCCGACGACGTCGACCGCCCCGGGCCGCAGTTCATGCCGGGCATCCTCATCACGGCGCTGTACGTGATCGCCGCCCTCTTGGCGTTCTCCCTCATCCGCAAGCCGGAGCTGCCCCAGATGGCGGTTCTGACGGATCCGGAGGAGGTGGGGAAGGTCCACGCCTGGTACACCGACTGGCCGCGCCTGGCGTGGGCGGTGGGCGGCATGGTCGCGTTCATCGCGCTGCTGCTGCCCCTGGGCTGGGTCCTCGCCGCCGCCCTCCTCTTCTGGTGCGTGGCCCGGTCGATGGGTTCGACGCGCATCTGGTTCGATGCCTCTCTGGCGCTGCTCTTCTCCAGCGCCATCTACCTGATCTTCGGAGTGGCGCTGGCGGTCGACCTGCCCAGCGGCATGATCTTCGGAGGAGGACGCTGATATGGATTCCCTGATCTCGCTCATGGACGGGTTCGGCTCCGCGCTGACCCCGATGAATCTGCTGTGGGTGCTGGTGGGGTGCCTCCTGGGCACCGCGGTGGGCGTCCTGCCCGGCCTGGGGTCCTCGATGGCCGTCGCACTCCTCCTGCCCATGACCTTCGCGCTGGATCCCACGGGCGCGTTCATCATGTTCGCCGGTGTCTACTTCGGCGGTCTGTTCGGCGACTCGACGATGGCGATCCTCATGAACACCCCCGGCCAGGGGTCCGCGATCGCCTCCACGTTCGAAGGGCACAAGATGGCGAGGTCCGGGCGCGCGCCGCAGGCCCTGGCCACCGCCGCGATCGGCGCCTTCACCGGCGGCATGGTCTCCTCTGTGCTGGTCGTGTTCCTGGCGCCCGGCCTGGCCGCGCTGTCGACGATCTTCGGTCCCGCGGAGTACTTCGCGCTGGCCCTGTTCGCCTTCGTCGCGACGTCATCAGTCGTATCCGACTCCGTGCTCAAGGGGCTCGCCTCGCTGGTGCTGGGCCTGACGATCGCGGTCGTGGGCATCGACTCCGTGACCGGCACCGAGCGCTTCACCGGCGGCGTCCCGGAGCTGTTCGACGGCATCTCCCTGGTGACGGTCACGGTCGCGGTGCTGGCGCTGGGCGAGGTCTTCCGCGTCGCCTCCCGCCTGCGCCGCGATCCCGAGGCCATGGTCATGGTCGCGTCCGGCCGCCCCTTCCTCTCCGGGAAGGAGTTCCGCGAGGCGCTGCCGGCGTGGCTGCGCGGCACGGGCATCGGCCTGCCCTTCGGCGTCGTGCCGGTGGGCGGCTCCGAGGTCCCCACCTTCATGGCCTACGGGCTGGAGCGCCGGCTGGACAAGCGCAGCGGGCGCAACAAGTTCGGCACGGGCGCGATCCGCGGTCTGGCCGCGCCCGAGGCCGCCGGCAACGCCACGACCGGCACCGCCATGGCGTCGCTGCTGGCGCTGGGTCTGCCGGTGTCCGCGACCGCGGCGATCATGCTGGCGGCGTTCCAGCAGTACGGCCTGCAGCCGGGACCGCTGCTGTTCGAGCGCGCACCGGACCTGGTGTGGGGTCTGCTGGCCAGCTTCTTCATCGCGATGATCGTCCTGCTGATCCTCAACCTGCCGTTCGCACCGCTGTGGGCGAAGCTGCTGCTGATCCCCAAGCCGTACCTGTACGCGGGCATCACCGTGTTCTGCGCGCTGGGCATCTACGCGACGTCCAACAACGTGTTCGACCTGGGCATGCTGCTGGTCATCGGCCTCATCGGCTTCATGATGCGCCGCTTCGACATCCCGCTGGCACCGCTCATGATCGGCATGGTCCTGGGCCCGCTGGCGGAGTCGAACCTGCGCGACGCGCTGCTGAGCTCCAACGGCGACTACACGATCCTGGTGAGCAGCTGGATCACCGCGATCCTTTACATCGTGCTGGCCGTCGTCGTGGTCCTGTCCGTGTACGGCAAGCTGGCCCAGCGCCGCCGGGACCGCGCGAACGCGATGACCGACGTGGACAGCTGAGGGGCGTCGCACGGGCCCTGTCGCCGGCGTCGACACGGGCCCTGTCGCCGACGGGAGGGCGGCCGGTTCGACACGTGGGTGCGTTCACCCTTGCGTCGGACCGGTCGCCCTCCCGTCGCGTGCGCGGCCCGTCGAGGACTCAGGTCTGAGCGATGTTTCAGTTCTGAGCGTCGTCCTCCGAGGGCTCGCCGCCCGCGCCGGGACCGCCACCCTCCGGCGGCTCTCCGCCGGCACCCTCCGGCGGTTCGCCCCCGCCCTCGCCGCCGCCGGGACCACCACCTTCACCACCGCCGGGACCACCCTCGCCACCGTCCGGCGCTCCCCCTCCCCCGCCACCGCTCATCTCGTTCGCCGTGTCGAGGTCGATCGGCACCTCGATCGTCGCGGTGTACCCGCGGCTCACCGATCCGCTCACGGTCGCCAGCTGCTGCTCGTGCGAGTCGGAGAAGATTCCGTCCGATTCGAGCGTCACGTCCGACAGGTTCGCCGCGCTCCCGTCGTAGGCGGAGCGGGCGTAGACGGTGCGGCACACGTCTTCGGGCAGAGCGATCTGCGAGGTGAGGACCGCGTTCGTCGCATCCGTGATGTCGTCGATCGACTCGAACACCTCGAAGTGGAGGTGCGGCCAGCGTCCGGCATAGCAGCCGGGCACGATCGTCGTGAACGTGACCTGGCCCCGCGAGTCCGTCACCTGGACGCCGCGCAGCCACGTCGCATCCGTCACCCCGTCCGAGTACATCGAGTACCGCCCCTGCGCATCGCAGTGCCACAGGTAGACGGCCGCGTTCGTCATCGCCGCGCTGCCACCGCCGGTGATGTCGAGGATCGACATCGTGAGCGTCATCGCGACGCCCTCGACCGCGTCACCGCCGTCGATGCTGCTCGTGAGGTCCGACCGCTCGATCCCGGCCTCCTCCAGCACGTCGGGCCCGTTCGATCCGTCGCCGGGATAGGGCCCTGCCGTCTCCGTCGCGTACTCGTCCGCATTCGCCGAGGCCGCACTCGCCTCCCCGTCCCCGCTCGCCGAGTCCGTGCTGCACGCCGCGAGCACCAGCCCGCCCAGCCCCACGCCCAGGGCGCCCAGCGCTCCGCGGCGACCGGTCCGCCGGTCGATGAGAGTCCACAGGTCGAAGGCGAGGCCCTGATCCTCGATGTCCTCCTCCGGCCGGTCGAGGGTTCGTCCCTCGAAGACCCTTGTGTCCTGTTCTCCGCTGCTGTTCCTCACCCGTGTCTCCCTTCGTCTGGACACGAGTCAACCGGCACAGCCCCGGTCAGGCCTGGGTCGTTCCTATGGCGCAGCTGTGGACCCTCAGCTACAGGTCGTCTGCCGCGTCACACTGCGTCCCGAGGAACGTGCGTTCTGCTCTCGCCACGTTCGAGACCGACCGGCATACTGACGACATGGCACTCGTGACGATCACAGTGGACAGTGCGGTCCGGGACGAACTCACACAACAGGCCGAAAACCGCAGCCGGACGCTCAGCGAGCATCTGCAGGTCCTGGCTGAACGCGAGGCGCGCAACCTGCGGTTCGCGGGACTGCGTGCGGACATCGATGCCACCGATCCCCAGCTCCTGACGGAGTACGAGAACGAGACCGCGGTCTGGGATTCCACAGCAGCCGACTGCCTTCTGTCCGATCAGTCCCAGGCGTCAGCACAGCGCTGACAGTCAGGGATGACACTTGACGGCTTCCATCTGAACGACCGGGGTCAGAGTTCGACGACCGCCAGTGGGTCCATCGTGGGTTGCTCCGACCCGCCCGCGGGTTCCTGGGTCACGCCCACCAGCGCACCGCCGTCGAACTGCTGGGCATCGACGACGATCGGCTGATCGGTCAGGAAGCCGACACTGTGGGCTCCCGCGTCATCGATGAGCCACAGCTGCAGCACCTGGTCTTCAGGCACCTGCGTCTCTCCGTGCGGGCGCACCTGGAACACCTGCTCCTCGATGGACCAGGCGACCGTCATGCCGCCGTCGGCTCCCATGTCCACCGTGTCAGTCCGCACGTCCGGCGCTCCCAGCAGCCGCTCCGTGCGCTCGAGCTCCTGCTGCGACTGCGCCAGCTCGTCCTCACGGTCCTGCTGCTGCTCCGTCACGTGGAGCAGCGCCCCGCCCAGACCCACGACCGCGATGAGCGCAGCGGCCGCGGCGACCCCCGCGACCGCGCGCCACGTCCGTCGGGACGCGCGCATCTTCTCGAGAGACACGGGCTGTTCGGCGCGGTCGCCGGATTCACCGGACTCGCCGGACTCACCGGACTCGGACGGCATCACACGGGCGCCCCGGTCATCACCGGACTCTGCTTCCGGGCCGATTGCGGCATCGTCGCCCGCCGCGCCCTCCCCCGGAATCGCGAGGATCGCGGCCGACGTCTCCGCGCTCACGGACAGCGGCTCGTCGGTCTCCGCGACCCCCGCCACCGTGTCCTCGTACTCGGCGACTGCGCGGCGGAAGGCGGGGTCGGTCTCCAGCAGCTGCTGGGCGAGGTCGCGGTCGGCGTCACTCAGGCCGCCCAGAGCGAAGCCCGCGGCCAGGTACTCGCGGTCGTCCCGATCCATGGTCATCACCCTCCCTCCAACATCGACCTCAGCTTCATCATGCCGTCCCGGATGCGGGACTTCACGGTGCCCAGCGGCACGTCCAGCTCCTCCGCGATCTGCGCGTGCGACATGTCCTCGTAGTAGGCCAGTGCGATCGCGGACGCCTGGTCGCCGCCCAGGTCCCGCAGCGCGGTGACGGTCCGCAGCGCGTCGTCCCGCCCGATCGCCGTGTCCTCCGCCGTCTCACCGACCGTGCCCAGCTGTCCGACGCCTTGCACCAGATCGCGGTCGCGCTGGGACTGGACGGAGCGCACGCAGTCGATCGCGCGGCGCCGGCAGAGGGTGATGATCCAACCGCGTCCGGTCCCGCGGTCCGGGTCGAAGGACGCCGCGCGTCGCCAGATCTCCGTGAAGCACTCCTGGAGCACCTCCTCGCCCAGCGACCTGTCCCGCACGATCCGGACGATCGCCGCGAGCATCACCCCGCCGTACTCGCGGAACAGGAGCTCGAACGCGGCCTCGTCGCCGTCGCGGATCCTGCCCAGCAGCTCCCCGCAGCGGTCCGGTCCGGCACCGCCGTCCGAGGCCGGGGGTGCGAGGGACGTCATCCGTCCAGCATCACACGCGGCGGCCTCGACATCCTCGCCGACGCGCCGGTCGGCATCGCCGTGCCTGTTCGCGCGCGCACGACCGAGAGGCGGTCCGACCGGACCTTCGCCGATCGGACCGCCCCGCAGCCAT
The DNA here is from genome assembly GCA_020743695.1 of Brevibacterium senegalense. GTDB lineage: Bacteria > Actinomycetota > Actinomycetes > Actinomycetales > Brevibacteriaceae > Brevibacterium > Brevibacterium senegalense_A. The sequence continues at coordinate 5,623 of DYUK01000172.1, forward strand.
GGTGACGGACGCTGGTCGTGCACTGACTCTCAGTCGTCGCCGGGCATCAGCACGCCGTCGACCATGTAGACGGTGGCGTTCGCGGTCTGCACCCCGCCGCACACCAGTCCGGCCTCGTCGAACATCATGCCCTCGCCCTCACCCTCGACGGTGACCATGTCGCCCTGCACCGTCTCGTGCTCACCGGCGATCTCGTCCGGGCTCAGCTGTCCCGGGATCACGTGGTAGGTGAGGACGTCCGTGAGAGCGTTCGCGTCCTCGGCGAGCGCGTTCAGGTCGTCCTCCGGGATCTCCGCGAACGCATCGTCGATCGGGGCGATGACGGTGAACTCGTCGCCGTTGAGCGTGTCGACGAGGTCGACGTCCGGGTTGAGCTCGCCGGACACCGCCTGGGTGAGGACCGTGAGCATCGGATTGTTCGACGCGGCGACCGCGACCGGGTCCTGCGCCATGCCCTCGACGGAGCCATCGCCGTCCGGCACCTCCTCCGCGTACGCCGCACACCCGGAGCCCACGAGGTCCGCGGCTCCTCCCTCGGCGGCCATGTCCTCATCCGTCCCCGCGTCCGACTCCATGCTGGTGTCGTCCTCCATCTGGGAGTCCGAACCACTCTCCTCCTGCGACTGCTCGGCGCCGGTGTCCTCACCGGAGTCGTCCATGGAGCCGCCGCAGGCGCTCAGGCCCAGCAGGCCGATCGCACCGATGCCGACTGACGCGATCGCGCGCGCCGTGGTGGACCGCATCGTCCTGGTCGCAAGTGCTGTCTTCATCGTCGTGCTCCTTCGTCGTCCAGCGGGGTGGTGACGGACCCGCCACGTCGTGGTGGGCCGCCGTCTCGCTGTCTGCGATGTCCCGCTGTGCACCCCTGGTTCGGAGCGGTGGACGGGCTGGATGGGTCGGATCGGAACTTTTCTCAGAAGATCTCGCCACCCCGGCCACCCCGGCCTCCCGTGCCGCGCCGGTCGCCGCGGTCTCCCCGCCCCTCACTCCGCCCGGAACTCGACCCGATGATGGCCTGTGGCCGCGTTGGGGATCGGGTCGCGGCGTTCGTCCGTCTGCACCGTCCCGCTGCGATCCGCGGCCCGGACCGTGACGGAGTGTCGGCCGGGCTCCACGTCCTCAAGGGTCACGCGCCACTGCCGCCACGTGTCGATATTCGCCTCCGCACCCAGGTGGACTTCCTGCCAGTCGCCGTCGTCCACGCGCACCTCGACGGTCTCCACCCCGTGCTGCTGCGCCCACGCGGAGCCCGCCACGACGACGTCGCCCGCCGCCACCGTCTCCAGCCCGCGCGGCACATCGATCCGCGAGGCGACGAGGACGGGTGCCTCCGCGTCCCACCCCCGCTGCGTCCAGTACGCCTGGGCCCGGTCGAACCGGGTGACCTCGATCCGGGTCACCCACTTCGTCGCGGACACGAACCCGTAGAGCCCCGGCACGATGAGACGGGCGGGGAAGCCGTGCTCCGCCGTGAGCGGCTCCCCGTTCATCGCGACCGCGACGAGGGCGGCGCGGTCGTCCGTCATCGCCTCGAGCGGGGTCGACGCCGTGAACCCGTCGACCGAGTGCGACAGCACCATGTCTGCCTCCGCCCGCACCCCGGCTCTCTCCAGCAGCGTGCGGATGGGCACGCCCGTCCACGTCCCGGTGCCCAGCAGGTCACCGCCCACCGGGTTGGAGACGCACGTGAGCGTGATCCGGTGCTCCTCCAACCGCATGTCCAGCAGCTCCTCGAGGGTGAGTGTGAACGGCTCGTCGACCATCCCGTCGACCCGCAGCTCCCACGTCACCGGATCGACCGCCGGCGGCACCAGCGCGGTGTCGATCCGGTAGAGGTCCGCCTGCGGAGTCGTGAAGGGCGCGACCCCGTCGACCCCCACCTCCGCGCCGTCCGGCACCGCAGCCGCCCGCACCGCGGGCTCGGGGATCACGAGGCGTCGGGCCGCCTCCGCCGCACCCCGGCCCACCGCCGCGATTGTGCGCCCGCACGCGATCCCCACGGACCCGACAAGGACCGCCGCCCCCGCCACGAGGAGGAACCCTCGCCTGCCCGGCCGGTCCCTCTCTCCCCCGCGCCCGAGGCCGTGGTCACCCGTGCGTGCTGCTCCCCGGCCCATCGGACCGGGCTGTCCGAGTTGGCCGGGCTGTCCGGGGTTGCTGGGCTTTCCGGGGTTGCTGGGCTGTCCGGGTTGGCTGAGATCACCGACGTCGCCGACGTCCTCCGGCTGTCCTCGCGTGTGGCTGTGCCCAGCGCTGCGCAGCAGCAGCGCATATGCGAGCGCACCCAGCACGCCACCCAGGGCTGCGGCGAGGACGTCCCGGGGCCCGGCCTCGGGACGGAGGGCGACGAGGAAGGTGAGGACGGCCTCGGCGGCGGTGAAGGTGAGCAGAGCAGTCCGGGGCCGGGTGCGCAGGAGGAGGCCCCCGAGTCCGCCGATGCCCAGCCCGACGACGCCCACGGTGAGGACGAGGACCAGCTTGTCCGCCTGGCCGAACAGCGCGATCGCGAGCTTGACAAGGTCGGTGGGCAGCACGCGGATGACGAGCAGGCCCACAGCGGTGAGCGGGGAGG
>DYUK01000173.1 GCA_020743695.1 Brevibacterium senegalense
GGGGAGGCCCGGGGCATCCTCGTCGTCGCGGACACCGTCAAGCCCACGAGCGCGGAGGCCATCGCCCAGCTGAAGGATCTGGGGCTCACCCCCATCCTGCTGACCGGCGACAACGAGGCGGTCGCGCGGCAGATCGCCGGCGAGGTGGGCATCGACGAGGTCATCGCGGGCGTCATGCCCGCGGACAAGGTCGACGTCGTCACCCGGCTGCAGGACGAGGGGAAGGTCGTCGCGATGGTGGGCGACGGCGTCAACGACGCCCCCGCCCTGGCGCAGGCCGACCTGGGCCTGGCGATGGGCACGGGCACGGACGTCGCGATCGAGGCCTCGGACATCACGCTGGTGCGCGGTGACCTGCGGGCGGCGGTCGACGCGATCCGGCTGTCGCGGAAGACGCTGTCGACGATCAAGACCAACCTGTTCTGGGCGTTCGCGTACAACGTCGCGGCGATCCCGGTCGCAGCCCTGGGCATGCTCAACCCCATGCTGGCCGGTGCGGCGATGGCGTTCTCGTCCGTGTTCGTCGTGGGCAACAGCCTCCGCCTGCGCGGCTTCCGGTCCGTTGCCCGATGAGCCCCAGAGCCGCCGTGGGGCCGACTCTCCGCTCCTCTTCTGAAAGGATCCCCTCATGACGACCGAGACCACCGCCCCTGATGGCCAGTCCCTCGAGCAGGATGCGGCTGAGCACGAGCATCACCACGGGTACATCGGCGACAAGAAGGCGTACCTGCGCCGGATGAGCCGGATCGAGGGGCAGGCGCGCGGCATCTCCCGGATGATCGACGAGGAGCAGTACTGCATCGACATCCTCACGCAGGTGAGCGCCCTGACCCGGGCGCTGCAAGGGGTGGCGACCGGCCTGTTGGACGACCACCTCAAGCACTGCGTCCTGGACGCTGCGAAGTCCGGTGACGAGGAGGAGGCGGCGGCCAAGCTCAAGGAGGCCGGCGACGCGATCGCCCGCCTCCTGCGGTGACGTCCCTCGTCAGTCCAGGTCCTGCGCGTAGTGCTGCTGCGCCAGGAGGACGTCGAGCTCCTCGTCGTGCAGTCGCTCGATCGCGGACACGGCCGCGGTGTGGACGGGTGACCCGGTCTCGTATCTCCAGCCGCGGGCCTCGATGACCTGCTCCAGCTGGGTGGCGGCGGACTCCCGGGACGGCGGGGCGGCCACTCGTGCGGACGGCGGCGGGCCGCTGTCCTCGGGACCTGCGGTGGCGCCGGAGGGTTTCATCGCGATGCGTCGCCGCTGGGACGTCTTCCAGCTCATCCGCGGCTCACTCCAGCTGGTGGGCTTCGTCGTCCTGGCCGTGGGCCTCGTGGGGGTGTGAAGCGGGGTTTGCTCAGCCCTCTGCCGCGGTGAGCGGGTCGATGCCCAGCTCCTGCGCCAGCCGCTGCGCGGACTCCCACGCGTGCCGCTGGACGGGAGTGCCCTCGCGGCTGCGGATCGCGGTCGTCGCCGCGGAGCTCTCGCCGGGGATGCGGGTCTTCTCCCAGCCCTCGGCCACGGGGGTGTCCGCGATGAACCGCAGGAAGGTATCCGTCTCCTCCGTGAACTCCTCGAGCGGGCGCAGCCCGGCGACGTCGATCGCGATGATGAGGACGCCCTGCTCGTCGTCCTCCTCCTTCTCCGACGGAGTGCCCGCGGTGGAGAGCGCGCCGGCCAGGGCCTCGGCGACCATCGCCAGACCCAGCCCCTTGTGGCCGCCGAACGGCTGCAAGAGACCGGCCGGGGTCACCCACTCCTCCGGGATCTCCTCGCCGCGATCGCGCCATTCCGAGAGGCGGCCCATCGCGACGGCGCTCGTCGCGATGTCGAAGACGAAGTGCGGCGCCTGCGACCGGGGGAAGCCCGCCGCGATGGGGTTCGTCGAGAAGCGCGCCTCCGTGCCCCCCGGCACGGAAACGGTGCGGTGGGCTCCGCCGGTGTTCACGAAGATGAGGGTCGCGACTCCCTGCTCCGCCGCCTCCTCGCAGAAGTGCGACAGACGTCCCGCGTAGGCGGAGTTGTGGACGGACACCGCGGCGATGCCGTCGACCTTCGCCCGCTCGATCGCCCGCTGCGTCGCCTGCCGCACGACGAGGTGGCCGAAACCGCGCTGTCCGTCGATGCGTGCGAGCGCACCCCGGTCGAGGTCGACGACCGGTGTGGCGGCGGGATCCGTCGCTCCGGAGCGCGCCTGCTCGATGTACTCCGGCAGGCGGCGCATCCCGTGCGACTCGTGTCCCGCCAGCTCGGAGCCCACGATCTGCCCGGCCATCTCGTGCGCGTCGTCCTCCCGCATCCCCACGGCCATGAGCGCCTGCGCGGTGAAGCGCTGCAGCTCCTCGCCGCGGACCAGGACCGTCGCGGCCCCGTCCGGCGCGGTGGACCCAGTCTGCGGGGATCCGGCTGTCGTGGAGTTCGTCTCGTCGGTCATGGTGTGCTCCCCTCGGCGATGCGCGACCGGGGCGGGCGCCGCCGGACCTCTCGTCTCAGGCTCTCAGATCGCCGGTGAGGGGGCCAGTGCCCGTGTCCGCCGCGCCGGCGACGCCCTTCTCCCTGAGCAGCTCG
>DYUK01000174.1 GCA_020743695.1 Brevibacterium senegalense
GTGATCGGCGACAGTGCGGGCTGGCGCGTGGTCTTCGCCGCCCCCGTCCTCGTGAGCATCGTCTGCGCCGTCGCGCTGGGCCGCCTCACGGAGCCGCGGCGCGAGGCCCCGGCGGGGCTGCTGCGCACGGCGGGCCGGGTGCTGCGGAACCGGTGGGTCCTGGCAGTGCTGCTCCTTGCGTTCGTGGAGGGAGCCGTCGTCCTGGGCGTGCTCACGCTGCTGGCACCCGCACTCCAGTCGCAGGGCACGGGTGCGGGCGCGGCCGGAGCCGCGACCGCCGCCTACGGTGTGGGCGTCATCCTCACGAGCCGGCTGGTGCGCCCCCTCTCCCGCCACCTGTCGATGCCGGCGCTCATGGGACTGGGCGGTGCCGCGGCGGTGGTGGGCTACGCGATCGTCGCGGTGCACACCTCCGTCTGGACCGTCGTCGCCGTGGCCCTGCTGCTGGGTGCGACGTGGTCGTTCCTGCACTCGTCCCTGCAGACCTGGGCCACCAGCGTCGTGCCGGAGGCGCGTGGCACGGTCGTGTCGCTGTTCGCGGGGTTCCTCTTCGCTGGCAGCGCGGTGGGCGCGGCGGTGGGCGGCCCGCTGGGCGATGCGCAGAAGTGGGAGTTGCTGTTCGGCTCGACCGCGGTCGTCGCGCTGCTCGTGACCGTCGCCGCCGTCCTCGCCCGCCTGCGCTACGAGCGCCCCGCCGCGCGGGACTGAGCGCCCACCGCGGGACTGTCTGCCCGCCGCGGGGTCTCTGTGGAGCCCGTGCGGCGCGCCGCACGCCCGGTGTCGCCGGCCGTGTCCGCCCCCGCCCCTAGACTGGGGACGCCACCGCGGGCCCGGCCCACGCCGGTCCCGCTCCCCGACCGGCCCAGCCGCGAAGGAGCTCACCCGCCTATGATCCGCCGCTCTCGCACCGTTCGCGTCACCGACCGCCCGCAGCCGCAGCGCATGCCGGGGCACGCAGGCCGATTCGCGGTCGGAGCGGCAGCGGCCGTGCTCGTGGCCTCCGGCCTGGCAGCCTGCGAGTCGGGCGACACCGCGACCATCGTCACGACCGACGGCGGCGAGGAGACGACGACCATCGGCACGGACGACGCCGTGCAGGCGACGATCCTCGCGTCCCGGGCCGCCTACGAATCCGCGGACCTCGTGGTCGTGGGTCCGGCGGAAGACGCCGAGGCCGTCGCCGGCATGTCTGCGGACCTGGGCGTCCCCGGTCTGCTGGGTGAGCCCGACCAGGTCGAGGACGAACTGGTGCGCCTGGGAGCGGAGACCGTCCTCGTCCCCACGGGGACGGCTGCGGGCGAGGGTACTGATCGCGAAGCCCTCGAATTCGACCCCGCGGACCTGTCCGTCGACGGCGACGTCCCGGACGTGCTGAACAGGGACGCCGAGGCCGCGGTCACCCTGCTGCTGGACCCCGCGGATGCGGACGGTCCGGCTGTGCAGGTGGCCCGGGCCTCGGTCGAGGCCGCCGGCGGCCAGGTCGTCGAGGCGCCGGGTGCGGACCCCCGGGCCACAGCGGACACCGTCGCCGCGGCCCAGGACGGCGAGGGGGACACCGTCCTGGCGCTGGGCGAGGCCTTCGGTGATGCGGAGGCGGTGGATGCGCGTATGGCGACGGCGCGCACGGCGCCGGAGCTGCCCGGCGGCGGGCAGGTCGCATTCCCCGGCCGGCGGATGATCGCCGCGTACGGCTCCCCGGGCATCCCCTCGTTGGGCATCCTGGGCGAGCAGGACCTGGACGAGACGGTCGACCGGGTCCAGGAGCTGGCCGCCACCTACGAGGAGTCGTCGGACGAGACGGTGATCCCCGCGATGGAGATCATCACGACGGTCGCCTCCGACCAGCCGGGCGCGGACGGCGACTACTCCCAGGAGATCGACCCGGAGACCCTGCGCCCCTGGATCGACCGCGCCGCGGAGGAGGGGATCTACGTCGTCCTCGACCTGCAGCCGGGCACCACCCACTTCCTCGAGCAGGCGAAGCTCTACGAGGACCTCCTCACGGAGCCCCACGTGGGACTCGCGCTCGATCCGGAGTGGCGACTGGAGGACGGTCAGCGGCACCTCGCGCAGATCGGCTCCGTGACGGCTGAGGAGGTCAACGAGGTCTCGACCTGGCTGGCGGACCTGACGGCGGAGAACGACCTGCCGCAGAAGGTGTTCATCCTCCACCAGTTCTCGCACTCGATGATCAGCGATCGGGAGGACATCGACGCATCCCGCGACGAGCTGGCCGTCCTCTTCCACGCGGACGGTCACGGCACGCCGGACCTCAAGCTGGGCACGTGGAACAACCTCAAGGAGGACCTGCCGGACGGCGCCCGCATGGCGTGGAAGAACTTCTACGACGAGGACACCCCCACTTTCACGCCGGAACAGACCATGGAGGTCGACCCCGCACCCTGGTTCGTCTCCTATCAGTGAGATGGTGCACCCGGCCGGTGAGGGGAGGCTCTCACCGGCCGGGTGCACCATCAGGGGAGATGCGGTTGCGCTCAGCCGCGCAACTGATCCGCCAGCGCGTGGAACGAGCGGTCCGGTGTGCCGAAGCGGTGCAGCGTCATCGACACGGCCTGCTCGTGCACGTAGTGGCGCAGCTCGACCTCGCCGGAGGCGGTGACGGGTCCTTCGAGGACCGCGACCTCCGGCCGGTCCTGCGTCGTCCGTCGCAGGGCGTCCTCGACCTCGCCCACGACCCGGACCCGGGCACCCACGGTGTCGTCGATCTGCCCCGCGGCCACGCGGGCGGCGAACGTGTCCGCGTCCTCGACCACGACCTCGGCGGCGGTCGGGACGGCATCCGCGGCCTGGGGCACGACGCTCCAGGACACCGGCGACCCGGCGGTCTGCGCGGTGTGCGCCAGACGAGCCAGGACCTGGGGTGCGACGGCCTCCGTCACCCGGATCGTGACCGGGCGGGGGAGGACACGCAGGATGTTCGCCTCCGATTCCAGCCCCGTCGGATCCTGCGGCCGCATCGCCTCCCACGCACGCAGGTCCGAGGCCCGCGCGGCATCGAGCCACGCGTCCGGATCCGCGGGGCCGGTGTCGTGCCACGTGCCGAACTGCATGAGGTAGCGGGGCCCGCCCGCCTTCGACCCCAGCCCCACGCTGGACTTCTTCCACCCGCCGAACGGCTGGCGCTGCACGATCGCGCCGGTGATCCCGCGGTTCACGTACGCGTTGCCGGCCTCGACGCGGTCCAGCCAGGTGGCGACCTCGTCCGCATCGAGGGAGTGGATGCCGCCGGTGAGGCCGAAGTCGACGGCGTTCTGCAGGTCGATCGCCTCCTCGAGCGTGGCCGCCCGCATGAGACCCAGCACGGGGCCGAACACCTCCGTGAGGTGGAAGTGTGACCCGGGGGCCACTCCCGTCTTGATGCCGGGTGACCACAGGCGGCCGGTGTCGTCGAGGCGGCGGGGCTCCAGCAGCCACTCCTCTCCCGGTTCCAGCGTCGTGAGTGCGCGCAGCAGCTTGTCCTCCGGGTCGACCGTGAGCGGGCCCATCGACGCCGCGTGGCTGTGGGTGTGCGCGGCACCCTCCGGGCCGGTCGTGGGCCAGCCGACGATGAGGGACGACGTGGCATCGACCAACTGATCGTGGAACCGCTTCGAGTCCGCCGTCGACCCCACGAGAATCGCGAGTGAGGCCGCGGAGCACTTCTGGCCCGCGTGCCCGAACGCCGACTTCACGAGGTCTGCGACCGCCAGGTCCCGGTCCGCGGACGGGGTGATGACGAGCGCGTTCTTGCCGGACGTCTCCGCCGCGATCTGCAGCTCCGCGCGGAAGGAGCGGAAGAGCGAGGCGGTCTCCGAGGACCCGGTGAGGATGACCCGGTCGACGTCCGGGTGGGAGACGAGGGCGCGGCCCACCTCCCGCTCATCGGTCCGGACCAGCTGCACGACGTCCGTGGGCACCCCGGCCTGGTGGAGGCACTCGATG
>DYUK01000175.1 GCA_020743695.1 Brevibacterium senegalense
CGGTCAGCGGCACCGCGACCTGGCGCGCGCCGCTGAAGCTGGACAGCTGCGGATACATCTCGAAGGACGGCCACGGGTAGACGACCTGCTTCTCCCCGTCGAGCGTGATCCCCACGAGCGCGGCCAGGGACTCCGAGGACCCGGCGGACGTGACGACATGGTCGACCGGCACCCCGTGGTAGTCCGCGAGCGCGGCGGTCAGTTCCGTCGCCGCCGGATCCGGGTACAGGGCGGGCGCGCCCGAGGCACCCTCCACCGCCTCGACGACGGACGCCAGCGGCTCCAGGTGGTTCTCGTTCGAGGAGAGCTTGTAGCTGGTGATCCCCTCCACGGCGGCAGGAGGGCGACCCGGCCGGTAGGCGGGTGTGTCGGCCAGGGCACGGCGCACGCGGAAGTTCGTCATACATAGATGATGCCACTTCCGCCGCTCTCCACCGCGACCAGGTTCAGCACAAGGACATGCACCAGACTGGGTGGATGGACACCACCCGCCCCACCCGCGAGTGGGCCCCCGATGTGCTGGGCCCGGAGTTCCGCAGCCTCACCCTCCCGCTGTCCGACGGTGCGCAGGCCACTCTGGTGGAGCACACGCCCGAGGCCGCCGCCGGTGACCCTCCGGCTCCCCTCATCGACCGGGAGACGTGGATCCCGCTCACCGCGGACCTGCCGTCGGATGTGCTGGACGACGTCGTGGTCCTCTTCCTCCACGGCTGGTCCGACTACTTCTTCCACGCGCACCTGGCCCGCTTCTGGGCCAGCCTGGGCGCCCGCTTCTACGCGCTGGACCTGCAGGGCTACGGCCGCAACCTGGACCCCGACCGCATCCACCGCGTCGGCCAGTCCCGCGGGGACGGGGACGAGGACCTGCAGCGGCCGGGCTTCATCACGGACCTCTCCGAGTACGACGCGGACCTGGAGGCCGCGCTGGAAGTCATCGAGGAGGCACATCCGGACCGCCGCATCGTCCTGTCCGCGCACTCGACCGGCGGCCTCATCTCCGTACTGTGGGCGCACCGCAATCCGGGACGGCTCGCGGGCATCACGCTCAATTCGCCGTGGCTGGAGTTCCAGTACTCGACCGCGATCCGCAAGATCCTCCAGCCCATCGTGGGGCTGGGCCGGACCGCGACGACGGCGCTGCGGCTGCACCTGCCCAATCACACGGTCGTCGCGACCTCGGCCGCCCACGGCCGCCTCCCCTACGACGCGCGCCTCAAGCCGCCGGACTCGTTCCCCGTCTACGCCGGGTGGATCCGCGCCGTCTTCGCCGGACACGAGGAGGTGGAGGACGGCCTCGACATCGACGTGCCCGTCCTCGTGCAGACGTCCACCCGCAGCCTGCGGAAGATCGGCTACGACCCGGAGATGGAAGCGACCGACATCGTCCTGGACGTCGACGCGATCGCCCGCCGCTCCATCGAGCTGGGCCGCACGGTCGTGCTCAACCGGGTGCCCGGCGCCATGCACGACCTGTTCCTGTCCCACTCCTCCGCCCAGACGCAGGCGTTCACGGGACTGCTGCGGTTCGCCCGCGGGTACCTCGCACCGGGGCCGGCCGGCTGAGGCGGGTGGATCACCGGAACCGACCGCCTGGGGCGGGTCGGCATGACGAGGTGCGGACGGCCTCGGCGGCGGGGTCGCGGCACACCTAGGATGCGGTCATGACTGAGATCACACATGATGAGTGGTTCGCCCGGCTGGCCGCACGCGCGCAGGCCGGCCCCAGCGAACTGTCCGCCGTCCTCGCCCTCGCGTCCGCCGGAGGCGACATCGTCGACTTCTCCGGCGGGTTCCCCGACCCCACCCTCTACGACACGCAGCTGCTGGGCGAGACCGCTGCGAAGGCGATCGCCTCGCAGCCGCAGGTGGCTCTGCAGTACTCGCCCAACTACGGACTCGCCTCCCTGCGCGAGGTGCTGCGGGAGGAGGTGCACCGCACCCAGGGCGTCCGTCCGGAGCAGGAGGAGCTCATCGTGACCTCCGGCGGGGTGGACGCGCTCACGCTCGTGTCGAAGGCGATGCTGGACCACGGGGACGCGGTGCTGGTCGAGGCGCCGTCGTACCTGGGCGCCTTCGGTGTCTTCCGGTCGCACGACGGCGTGTGCTTCCCCATGCGGAACGACGAGGAGGGGCTGGTCCCCGCCTCGATCGAGGAGGCGCACGCGGAGGCGACGGCGGCAGGCCACACCCCCAAGGTCGTCTACGTGATCCCGGACTTCCAGAACCCGTCCGGCCTGTGGCTGCCGCTGGAGCGCAGGCGGGAGATCGTCGAGATCGCCCGGCGCCTGGGCCTGCTCGTCATCGAGGACGTCGCGTACCGGGACCTCGCATTCGACGGCTCGTACATCGATTCGATCTACGCGCTGGGCCCGGATGTGACGGTGCAGGTCGGCACGTTCTCCAAGACGTTCACCCCCGGCACGCGCATGGGCTGGGCTGCGGGACCCGCGACGGTCATCGACGCGATGGCGCAGGCGAAGACGAACACGGACCAGTGCGCCGGCGCGCTGGGGCAGACGATCCTCGAGTCGTACATCACCGAGGGGCATTACACGGCCTCGCTGCCGGTGCTGCGGGAGGCGTACTCCGTCCGCCGCGACGGGCTCATGGACGCGCTGGCCCAGGGGCTGGGCGACCGCGCGTCGTGGACGCACCCGGACGGCGGGTTCTTCACGTGGCTCGACATCCCGGGCGTCGACGCGCAGGCGCTGGCGGCGGCGGCGGTCGAGGAGGGCACCGCGTTCGTGCCGGGCGGACCGTTCTTCGCGGACGGGCGCGCGACGACGAACATCCGCCTGAGCTTCTCGCGCACCGCGGTCGACCGGATGGGCGAGGGCATCGCACGCCTGGCCCGGGCGATCGAGCGGGTCGAGGAGTGAGTCCGCGGTGAAGCTCACCCTCGACCTGCACGACATCTACAACAGGGGCACGGACATCGACCGTGCGCTGGAGGGCATTCTCGACGAGGCGGAACGCACCCGGACGAAGACGGTCGAGATCATCCCCGGCAAGGGCAGCGGCCAGCTGAAGAAGCGGGTCCTCAGGTTCCTCGACCGCAAGGACGTCAAGGCGCGCTACCACCGGGTGGAGAAGGACAGCAAGAACCACGGACGGCTGTTCGTCCACTTCAAGCACTGACCGCCCTGAGGATCAGGGGCGGGCCGGGAATGACGAACGCCGGGTCTCAGTTTCTGAGACCCGGCGTTTCACCTGGCGGTAGCGGTGGGATTTGAACCCACGGTACGGGGTTGCCGTACACGACATTTCGAGTGTCGCACCTTCGGCCGCTCGGACACGCTACCGCGGAATACTTTACACACGCGGAGCCCCAGCACCCAATTCAGCGGACGTGAGCCGCGCAACAGTCACCTCAGTCCTCACCACGGTGCTGCGCGAAGAAGTCCGTCAGCAGCTGCGCGCACTCGCCCGCCAGCACACCCGCGGTGACCTCCGGTCGGTGCAGCGACGCCCGGTCGCGCGCCAGGTCCCACACGGATCCGCAGGCACCGGCCTTGTCATCCCAAGCCCCGAACACGATGCCGTCGACGCGCGCCGCGACGGCGGCGCCCGTGCACATGACGCACGGCTCCAGCGTCACGACCAGGACGGTGCCGTCCAGCCGCCAGCGTCCCAGGTTCGCGGCCGCGGCCCTCAGAGCCACGACCTCGGCGTGACCGGTGGGGTCGTGGACGGCCTCACGGACGTTGTGGCCGATCCCGCGGACCGTCCCCTCGGAGTCGATGACGAGGGCGCCCACCGGCACATCGGAGGATGCGGCGGCCTCCGCGGCGACGGCCAGCGCCATCCGCATCCAGGCCTCGTGCTCCGGGCGCGCGGCCAGACCGGACCGGGGAGTCGGCCGATCGTGGGACGGGGTCACGCTGTCAGCGGGCGGCTTCCAGCGCATCCGCGAATCCGACGGCCTCCCCCACGTGCGCGACGACGCGGGCCGGGTCGGCGCCGTGACGCTCCAGCTGAGCCAGCAGGTCCTCCGCGGCAACTCCCGCGTCCGCGAACAGACCCGGGTCGCCGCTCCAGTCGGAGGACTGGTCGAGGTCGAGCATCTGCGCGTCCTCGTCATCCGCCTCGTCCTCGTCGTCGTCCGCCTCATCCTCGTCGGCCTCGGGCTCCTCGTCCGCCTCGTAGGCGTCCGGACGCGCGTCCAGATAGTCGGCCAGGAGGTCCGCGTACGGACTGGAGGCGGCCGCGTCCGCATCGGACAGGAACACGGTCGCGTCGCCGTCGACGATGCGGATGAGTCCGAACCACTCGTCCTCGTGCTCGATGACGGCGATCGCCTCACCGTCGGCCTGGCCGTCGCCCACGCCGTCCACCAGGTCGGCGAGGTCGGCGAGGTCCTCGACGTCCTCCAGGACGAGGTCGACGAGCCGGAATCGGTCATCTGCGCGGGAGAGCACTGCGGTGAAGTAGGCCATACCCCCATTGTCGCCGATCCCGCCCGGATGTCACCGCCCGAGCCGCGTCTTCTCCGGTAGATTTCCCGTATGGACCTCCACGTCGCAGACCACCCGCTCATCGCCCACAAGCTCACCGTCCTGCGGGATCAGACCACCGACTCCGCGCGGTTCCGCACCCTCACGGACGAGCTGGTCATGCTCCTGTCCTACGAGGCCACCCGCGACATCCGCACGGAGCCGCGCGAGGTGACGACGCCGGTCACCACGACGACCGGCACCGCGCTGTCCGCGCCGCGCCCCGTCGTCGTCCCGATCCTGCGGGCGGGCCTGGGCATGCTCGAGGGCATGCTCAAGATGCTGCCCACGGCGGAAGTCGGCTTCCTGGGCATGGTTCGCGACGACGACACCCTCGAGGTCCACGCGTACGCGGAGCGACTGCCCGTGGACCTGGCCGGCCGTCAGGTCTACGTCCTCGACCCGATGCTCGCGACAGGCGGCACGCTGGCGATGGCGATCGACTTCCTGCTGGAGCGCGGCGTCTCGAGCGTCACGGCCGTCTGCCTCGTGAGCGCGCCGGAGGGCGTGCGCGCGATCTCCGAGAAGTACCAGGGCGTCACCGAGGTGACGGTCCACACCGCTGCTCTGGACGAGAAGCTCAACGAGCGCGGCTACATCGTCCCCGGCCTGGGCGACGCGGGCGACCGCCTCTACGGCGTCGTCTGACGGACTCGACGCGCTGCGACCGCACCCTCCAGTCGCCCCAGTGAGATCCCGAGGTCGTTGGCCAGCGGGCGCAGATCTCGCCGCCCCAGCGACTCTGGAATCGCGCGCGACAGACCGCACCAGCAGCGATGCCGATGCTCTGACACTGGGACTGCCCAAGCGGTGCATCGGATCCTGCTCGGCCAGGAGGACTCGCGCACGCGACCACTGTCGCTGCTGGCGGAAGATTCCGGCAGAAGTGTCGCGCAGACTGCAGTGCACGACGGCATCAGGCACGAACACGACGGAGTGCCCCGCATCGCTCGCGCGCAGCCCGAGGTCCAGATCCTCAGCACCGTAGGGGAAGTCCTCCCGCATGCCGCCCAACTCCAGCCACGTGTCCCGCGACAGTGAGAAGTTCCCGCCCGGCAGGGTCCGTTCAGCCGGGTCGACCTCCCTGGGGGCCTCGGACTGAACGTCCGCCGCGGGCGGATCGTCCGTGATGTGCCGGTAGGCCCGCAGGACAGCAGGATCGTTCGCCGCACTGAAGTCGAGCCTGCCCAGCAGCACAGCGGACGGGTGCTTCTCCTGCGCACGTCGCAGCGCGGACAGCCACCCCGGGCCGGCGACGTCATCCGCATCGAGAAAGGCCAACCGGTCGGCACGAGCGTGCCGCGCGCCCTCGTTCCGCGCAGCGGACGCTCCCGTCACGGCCGACGCGTCGATGACTCTGAGGGAAAGCCGATCGGAGTAATCGGCGGCGATCCGAGCTGTCTCGTCGTCACTTCCGTTGTCCGCCACGACGACCTCGAACGGGACCTGCGAATCCTGCTCGACCAATGCGCTCAACTGGCGGGCCAGCACGGAGGCTCCATTGCGCACGGGGATGATGACCGTGATCTCAGGTGCACCGCCCTCCACTGCGACTCCGCCCTCTCGTGCCGGTTCATGACGAACGTGTGACGACGAGCAGCGCGCACCCACCGTTCGATTCTCAGCCTAGGCCATCCCCGCACACCCGGGCCTCACGCGACATCACACCCGGGCCTCACGCGACATATGGACCCACCCCACGGGCGACCCACAATCCCCACAACGTCATATTTCGTCACACTTCGTCACAAACCACTTGCCCTCCCTCGCGCTGTGGCGAACAATGACATCCATGCAGTCCTTCTCCTCGCTCACCGCCACCGCGCGGGCACGCTGTCCCGGCATGCCCTGCGTTCGCGACCGCCGCTGAGCACCGCTGCCCGGGTCGCGAACGAGCCTCACACCGCAGCGCCCGCCGGACACCCCAGGAGAGCCATGACCGCCGCAGCACCCCAGCGCGCTGATGCCCACCCCCGCAGCGCCCGCGCAGCGCGCCGAACCGGAGCCCGCTTGACACCCATCGACCCGCAGACGGCACCCCGGACCTACGGCCCCACCGGAGTCTCCGCCGGCCCCCGCGCAGCGCGCGGCATCATCCTCTACGTCGGACTGGACGAGGCGAAGGCCGCGGCCGAGGGCACCAACCTCACGGAGATCGCGCAGGCCCTGCAGCAGCAGGTGAATCACCTCGCCACGTCGGCCGAGACCCAGGCCATCATCGCGCTGGCGCCGGACGGGATCGGCAGCGACATCGACGCCGTGCGCGCCGTGGCCAACGGGTCGCAGGCCGCCACCGGCAGCCCCGCCGGCATGCACGGCCCGGTCCGTCAGCGCATCCCCTCCCGCCTCTCGCCCCCGGCCCGCCGCGAGGACCTCACCGCAGAGCAGACCCACCCCTCCGGCCCGGTCCCCCGTCGCGGCTTCGCGGGCGTCACCCCGCCGGCCCCCGCACCGGCGCGCTCACAGGCCCACGTGAACGAGCACGCACCCGTCCGCATCGACCTGCCCCGCCGTGAGATCCATGCGGACGGCGAGCCCGTCAACGTGACGAACAAGGAGTTCGACCTGCTCGCCACGCTCGTGGCCAACACCGGACGCACCCTGTCCCGCGAGGACCTCATCGACGCACTGTGGACGGAGGCCGGCGAGCGCCCCGACGCCCGCACCGTCGACGTCCACGTCCGCCGCCTGCGCCGCCGCCTGGGCTCGTACGCCTCGATCGTCCGCACGATCCGCGGCGCCGGCTACCGCTTCGACGAGCACCCGGACGTCGCCATCTGGCAGGCCCGCGCCAGCCACTGAACTGCTCCGGCCGGACCGCGTCCCACGTCGGCACGGGAACGCCGGCCACTGAGCACTCTCCCCGTCCGCTCTGCGGCGGCAGGCACCGTTCATGCAGGATCGCACCAGGAACGGGGCCTAGAATCCTCGGGTGACTTCGCCGCGACGCTCCTCGACCAAGGGGGTCCTCGTCCTGGCGTGCGGGATCGTACTGGCTGCACTCATCGCCATGCACGACCTCGTGCCGACCACACGGGGCCTCGCTCTCATCGTCGACACTCTGCTCCCCTGGAGCTGGGTGCTCATCGCGTTCCTGCTGCTCGTCGCTCTCTTCCGCCTGTCGCTGCTGTCGGTCGCCGGCGTCATGGTGCCGGCCGTCGTCTGGGCCTCGATGTTCTGGCCGTACCTGCGGCCGGCGGGCGATCCCGGCGAATCCGACCTCACGGTCGCCACCCAGAACGTGGGCGCGAAGCTCCCCCAGCCGTCCGCAACCGCGCTCAACGTCATCGAAGAGGACCCGGACATCGCGACGTTCCAGGAGGTCGAGTCGCTGTCCGGTCAGATCATCCAGGACCAGATGGACTCGCACTACGAGCACGCAGAGGTCCAGGGTTCCGTGGGCGTGTGGTCGAAGTGGCCCATGAGCGCGCCCGAGGAGGTCGACCTGGGCCTCCAGTGGATCCGCGCCTTCGCGACGACCATCAGCACCGATCACGGCGACGTCCGCTTCTACGCGGTCCACGTCCCGTCGGTGCGCCCCGGCCAGGAGTCGATGCGCAACGCCGCCCTGCGGACCCTCTCCGAGCGCGTCGAGGACGATCAGGCCGAACGCGTCATCGTCGCCGGCGACTTCAACTCCGCCTCCTCGGACCGCTACTTCGAGCAGATGACGGACGATCTCACCGACTCCCGCGAGGCCGTGGGCGGCGGGTTCGGCTTCACGTGGCCCTCCCGCCTGCCGGTCACCCGACTGGACCACTCCCTGAGCCGGGGTCTGGAGCCCGTCGCGGACGAGGTCATGGACCGCGGCACCAGCGACCACCGCGCCGTGCTCGTCTCCTACGACTTCTGACCCCGCCGAGGCCGTCGTCACCCGGGCACGTCCCTCACCGCACTGCTGTGCCGACCGGCACAACCCGCCGAGGCCGCGCCCGGCCGGCTGCGCCCGTCACCCCGTCGTCGAGCAGCCTCCCGAGGCCACCGGTGACGCGTCCGCGCCCACCTGCAGCGCCTCATCCAGTTCCGCGAGGGTGAGCGCGTAGCCGGTCTCGTCGTCCTCGCCGGACCGGGCGAAGACGAGTCCCACGGCGCGCCCCTGGTCGTCGAGGACGGGGCCGCCGGAGTTGCCCGAGCGCACGACCGCGCGCAGGGCGTAGACCTCGCGGACCACCTCGGACTCGTCGTAGATGTCCAGTCCGCGCGCGGTCACGGCCTCGCGCACGCGCGCCGGGGAGATCGTGTACGGACCGTTCTCCGGGTAGCCCACGACCACCGCGTCGTCGTCC
>DYUK01000176.1 GCA_020743695.1 Brevibacterium senegalense
GCGGCCGCGTGCCCCAGGAGGTGGTCGACGAGCGTCGCGACGATGCCGCCGTGCACCCGCCCGGGCGGTCCCTGGTACTGCAGCGGGAGGGTGAGGTCGCAGCGGTACCCGTCCCCGTCCGGGACGATCCGCATGGGCGGGGCGATCGGGTTGCGGACGGACGAGGCCGGCGAGACGTCGCGCTCGATGTGGTTGGGGACCAGGTCCGAGTCCTCGACCCGCACGGCGCGGGGATCCGCCGCCGCGTCCGCGAGGCGGGCGGCGAGGTCCGCGACCTGCACGGCCAGCGCGTCGACGTCGTCCTCCGTCACGAGCGCGGTGATGAGGTCGCGGGTGAGGCGGGCGGTGTGCTCGGCGTAGTGCAGCAGCGCGTCGCGCTCGTCGGTCGGGGTTCCAGCAGCAGGAGTCATCATCGATCCTTCGTCGGGGGCCTTCGGTCCAGTCCTACCCCACCGGGAGGTCCGCGCGCCCAGGCGTCTCACGAGCGGTGTCCCATGCGCGGGCCCTGGTGGGACATGCGAACGGCCGGTCACCCTCAGGGGTGACCGGCCGGTGCGTTCCGCGTGTGCGGTGGGTGTGGAGATCAGGAGGCGAGGACTTCGTCCAGCAGCGCCTCCGCCTCCTCCTCTTCCTTCTTCTCCGCCAGGGCGAGTTCGGAGACGAGGACCTGCCGCGCCTTCGCCAGCATCCGCTTCTCTCCGGTGGACAGGCCCCGGTCCTGCTCGCGACGCCACAGATCGCGCACGACCTCTGCGACCTTGATGACATCGCCGGACTGGAACTTCTCCAGATTCGCCTTGTAGCGGCGGGACCAGTTCGTGGGCTCTTCCGTCACATCCGCGCGCAGGACCTGGAAGACCTGCTCGAGGCCCTCTTCGCCGACGACATCTCGGACTCCCACGAGGTCGCAGTTGTCCGCGGGCACCTCGATGACGAGATCGCCGTGGGACACCTGCAGTTTCAGATAGAGCTTCTCCACTCCCTTGATCGCGCGAGTCTTGATCTCCTGGACAGTCGCCGCCCCGTGATGGGGGTAGACAACGGTATCGCCGACCTGAAATGCCATATTCTGTGAACCCCTTTCGCAATCACCAAGTCTAGCATGTGACGCGCCGAGGAAATGAGGAGGGCCACGTCGAACCGGTGGTAGGGTCCGCCCCTTCTCACGATGCGGACTCGGCGCAGCGACGCGTGCGACGACCGGAATCCGGAGGCCGACCTGCGACGTTCATGATTCTGTCAGCGGAATCCGAGCGAGTTCTACGTCTGGTCGAAAGGACGCTAGGATGGCCACGAAGTTCCGTGTCGTCGTACGTCCAAGGAGCCCGGATCGTGAAGAAGAGGACCGCGCGCCTGGCAGTGGCCGCAGCAGCGTTCGCAGTCATCGCCCCCCTCGCCGGTTGTGCCAACATGCTGTCGGCCGACCAGACAGCGAACTACGAGTACAACGGGGGTGACGGCGCCTGGTCCCGTGAGGACCTGGAGGGCGTCGACGTCCGCGGCCTGCTCATCCTCCAGAACGAGGAGGGGGATGCGCACGTCTTCTACTCCCTCATCAACGGTGCGGACGAGACGCGTCAGGTGACGATGGAGATCGGCCCGGAGACGGTCGAGACCACCCTGCAGCCCGGCGAGTCGTTCCACCAGAACCCGCAGGCCCCCCAGTCGGACGCCGAGCCCCTCATCGTCAGCGGCCTCAATGCCGAGGTGGGATCGCTCGTCGACGTCGAGGTGACCGTGGGCAGCGCGTCGGAGACGATCCGCGCCCAGGTCCTGGACGACTCCCTCCCGGAGTACGCGGACCTGATGCCCACCGCTCCGGCGGAAGACCCCACGACGGACCCCACCGAGGGCGCGACGGACGGGACGACCGAGGAGGGTGTTCTCAACGAGGACGGCACCACGGGCGCCGGCGAGGGCGCGACCGCCGAAGGCTGAGCCTCAGCCCCGCAGACGCGAGAACGGGGTGCACGACAGGATTCTGTCGTGCACCCCGTTCTCGCGTCTGCGCCCTCAGGCCTCGAACTTGTAGCCCAGGCCCCGCACCGTCACGAGGAGGCGGGGCGTGGACGGCTCCGTCTCGACCTTCGCCCGCAGGCGCTTGATGTGGACGTCGAGGGTCTTCGTGTCGCCCACGTAGTCCTGGCCCCAGATCCGGTCGATGAGCTGACCACGGGTCATGACGCGGCCCGCATTGCGCACCAACATCTCCAGCAGCTCGAACTCCTTGAGCGGCAGCGACACCTCCTCGCCCCGGACGGACGCCACGTGGCGGTCGACGTCGATGCGCACGCCACCGGCCTCGATGACCGAGTCCATGAGGTCCGCCTGGTCCGTGTTCCGGCGCAGCACGGCGCGCACGCGGGCCAGCAGCTCACGTGAGGAGTACGGCTTCGTCACGTAGTCGTCGGCGCCCAGCTCCAGGCCCACGACCTTGTCGATCTCCGAGTCCTTCGCCGTCAGCATGATGATGGGGACGTTCGACTTCGAGCGGAGCTGCCGGCAGACCTCGGTGCCGGAGGCGCCGGGCAGCATGAGGTCCAGCAGCACCAGGTCCGCACCCGTGCGTTCGAACTCTGCGATCGCGACCAGTCCGTCCGCGGCGACCGTCACGTCGTACCCTTCCTTCTCCAGCAGGTACGACAGCGGATCCGAGAACGACTCCTCGTCTTCGACAAGCAGAATGCGGGTCACAGTGCTCCTCTTCCTGAAGTGTCTTCGTGGTGTTCATCTTCCTCGACGGGCGCCCCGTCTTCAATGGGCGGCGGCACCTCAGCACCACCGGCCGGCGCCTCGCCTGCGGACGGGTCCCCACCGGGTTCGTCGACGGCCTCGTCGTCCGCGGCGTCCAGCAGGATGCCCTGCCGCGCGGCCTCCGCGAGCCCCGATGTGAAGTCCTCCGGGTGCGCCTGCGGCAGGAGGATCGTGAAGGTCGACCCCTGTCCCAGCCGCGACCACACGCGGACGTCGCCGCCGTGCGTCGCAACGATGTGCTTGACGATGCTGAGCCCCAGGCCGGTGCCGCCGGTGATCCGCGAGCGCGCCGGATCGACCCGGTAGAAGCGCTCGAAGACCCGCTGCGTGTCCTCCGTGCTGAGCCCGATCCCCTGGTCCGTCACCGCGATCGCCACCCGCTCGTCCTCGAGCTTGGCGCCCACTCCCACGCGGGTCCCCTCATTGGAGTAGTGGATCGCGTTGTCGATGAGATTGCGCACCGCGTTGACCAGCAGCTCGTAGCTGCCCTCGATGTACCAGTCGCCGCCGTGCAGCACGGACAGCTCGATGCCCTTGCCGTCCGCGACGGTGCGCGCACGGTCGACGGCCTCCTCGACGACCCGGGCGACCGGCACGCGCTCGGGCGCGGCCGGGACCTCGTGGTCCTGGACCCGGGACAGGTCGATGATCTCCTTGACCAGCTGCGTGAGCCGGGTCGACTCCCGCTGCATGCGACCGCCGAATCGGGCGACGGCCTCGGGGTCGTCCGCGAAGTCCGTGACGGCCTCCGCCAGCAGCGACATGGCCCCGATCGGGGTCTTGAGCTCGTGGGAGACGTTCGCGATGAAGTCGCGGCGGACGGCGTCGACGCGGCGGGCCTCCGTCTGGTCGTCGCACAGCACCAGCACGAACGCCGGGCCCAGCGCGGCGACGCGGGCGTGCAGGTAGCGGGGCGAGCCGGTGGAACCGACGGAGTGCTCGAACTCGATCTCCTCGATGAGGCCACGGGAGCGGACCCGGGAGACGACCTCCAGCAGTTCATCGACTACGAGCGAATGCCCGCGCACCAGACCGAACGTGTAGGCCACCGGCGAGGCCTTGACGACGTCGTCGCCGGCGTCGACGACGATCGCGGCGCTGGGGAGCACCGCGAGCACCTCGGCGATGCCGTCCGGGAGGTCGTTGTCCGAATGGAGGTCCGCGGCGCTGCGGCTGCGTTCGGAGAAGCGGAACGCGAGGATCCCGGCGATGCCGAGTCCCAACCCCACGGTTCCCGTGAGCACGGCGACGATGAGCAGATCCACGCCCCCACCCTAGACCGAGGACCGGCCCGCGTCCGCCTGATCCGGGGCCCGACGGTAGGATGTGCCCCAAGGTTCACCGTCGGGTCAGTCGCCATTCACGCACCGGTGCGATGGTGGCACGTGGATCTGTGCCCACCCGGCGCGATGACCATGCGGAAAGGATCACCCCAGAATGCGCGAAGTCTTCCAGAACGAACTCGACTCACTGGCCGACATGCTCGTCGAGATGACGCAGAAGGTCAGCGTCGCGATGGAGAAGTCCAAGGATGCGCTGCGGACCAACGACCTGGAACTGGCGGAAGAGGTCATCGCCGCTGACGTGGAGATCGACCGTCTCCAGCTGGAGCTCGACAAGTCCGCGGCAGAGATCCTGGCGCTCCAGGCACCCGTCGCCCGCGACCTGCGCGTCGTCATCGCGACCCTGCGGATGAGCGCCTCGATCGAGCGGATGGGCGATCTGGCCCGCCACGTGTCCCAGCAGGTGAGGATCCGCTTCCCGGAGTCGGCCGTCCCGGACGACTTCCGCCAGATCCTCAGGGACATGACGACGGCGGCCGTGCGCATCGCGCACGCGATCCAGGAGCTCGTCTCCGAGCCCGGCCTGGACGCGGTCCCCACGATCGACGACCTGGATGAGACGCTCGACACCCTCCACCTGGCGGTCTTCACGAAGATCGCTGGCTCCAGCCTGAGCCCGTCACAGGTCGCGGACGTCACGCTGCTCTCCCGTTACCTCGAGCGCTTCGGCGACCACGCGGTCTCGATCGCTCAGCGCATCGAGTACCTGCTGACCGGGTCGTGGACGTCGGAGCTCATCCCCGGCACCGACTGATCAGGCCGTCCCGACCGGCGCCCGCTCCGGCTGCGCCCGGCACGACGGCACCAGACAGAAGCCCGCTCCCGGATGTTCCGGGAGCGGGCTTCTGCGTGAGGTCGGTCAAGTGCGTCGGTCTGCGATCCCGGCCGGCGGCGCCGACTGGTGGAACCGGGGACTCAGCGCCCCTGGTTGGCGACCGCACCGATCGCGGCCTCTGCGGCCTCGGGGTCCAGGTAGCGGCCCTTCCCGCCCACGGGGGTCAGCGACTCGTCCAGCTCGTAGTGCAGCGGGATGCCGGTGGGGACGTTGAGCCCCGTGATCTCGTCGTCGGAGATGCCCTCGAGGTGCTTGATGAGTGCGCGCAGCGAGTTGCCGTGCGCGGCGACCAGCACCGTGCGGCCGCGCTGCAGATCCGGGACGATCGCGTCGTACCAGTACGGCAGGAGGCGCACGATGACGTCCGCCAGGCATTCCGTCCGCGGCAGGGCGGCACCCAGGTTCGCGTAGCGCTGCTCGCCGGCCTGCGACCACTCGGAGGAGTCGTCCAGCGGCGGGGGCGGCGTGCTGAAGGAACGGCGCCACTGCATGAACTGATCCTCGCCGAACTCGTCGCGGATCTCCTTCTTGTCCTTCCCCTGCAGCGCGCCGTAGTGGCGCTCATTCAGGCGCCACGAGCGGACCGTCTCGATCCACGAGCGGTCCGCCGTCTCGAGCGTGATCTGCGCGGTGTGGATGGCCCGCTTGAGCAGGGAGGTGTGCAGGACGTCCGGCAGCAGGTCGTGCTCACGCAGCAGCTCGCCTGCGCGCACACCCTCGCCGCGGCCCTTCTCCGTGAGCGGGACGTCGACCCACCCGGTGAAGAGGTTCTTCTGGTTCCATTCGCTCTCCCCGTGGCGGAGCAGCACAAGGTTGTACGTCATGGCTCACATTCTGACATGAGCCCGCGCCTCACCTCACCGCGCGTCCGCGGAATGGCCGTGCAGGCGTCCGCGCCGCCGTCGTCAGGGCCTCTCCGGCTCCTCGTCCAGGTCCGTGAACGTTCCGATGAACTCGTTGTCGTCGCCTGCGACCAGGTGTTCGAACGCCTGGAGGTTGCGGGTCGATTCGCCGCGGGCGATCCGCCACGCCCACTCCCGCTTCATGCTCGTGAGGAAGCCCAGCGCCAGCAGGTCGTTGAACGACCGGTCCGCGATCGCCAGGAATCGGCCCAGGTAGGAGTCCAGCACGTCGTCCGCGTCCGCACCTGCGAAGGCCTGCGGCGGCAGGCTCGCGTTCAAGTACACGTCGTCGTAGCGGTCGACGGAGAACGACAGCCCGCCCAGTCGACCGTTCTGCTGGAGCAGCCACTGGAAGAAGCGCTCGCGGTTCTCGTCCGGCCGCCGCACCACGAACGCCTGGAAGTCGATCGTGTGCGCGGTCTCCCGGATCGAGACGTTGGTCTTGAGCTTCTTCTCCCCCGGCAGGATGACGACGGCCTGCGACTCGCTGACCGCCTCGAGTTCCACCTCGTTCTCCGCCGCCCACCGGCGGACCAGATCGATGACCGCCTCGCTCATGCGTCACTCCTCTCCGTCGTGCCCCGGCTGTCCGTCGTGCCCCGCGTGCCGGCGGCGGCCAGTTCCGTGAGCACGCCCAGCATGCCAGCCTCGGCTGTCTCCCAGCTGAGTTCGTCGCGCATCCGGGTCGCCCCGACCGCCAACCGCGATCGCAGTCCCGGGTCCGCCAGGAGTGCCGCGATCGCCCCCGCCCACGTGTAGGGACTGCGGTCCGCGACCAGCACGCCGGAGACCCCCGGCCGCACGATGTGGGCCAGCCCGCCCACCTGGGAGGCGAGGACGGGCGTGCCGCTGGCGACGGCCTCGGCGGCCACGAATCCGAAGGATTCGGACCGGGACGGCACGACGACGAGGTCTGCGGCCCGGTACCAGTCGGCCAGCACGGACGCCGGGACCGGGTCCCGGAACTCGATGAGGCTCCCCGCCGCCGAGGCCGCGGCCCGCTCCTGCAGTCGCGTCGCGTCCGCTTCGCCCGAGGCTCCGCCCAGCATGACGACGCGGGTCCGGGCAGCGAGGACGGGCTCGGTCGCGGCGAGCTGCGCGAGTGCCTCGAGGAGGATGTCCGTGCCCTTGACGTGCTGCATGCGGCCCACCCCCAGGACGAGGAGGTCGGCGGACTCCATCCCGATCCCCCTGCGCGCGTCCTGCAGGGGGCCGGGCCGGAAGGTGGCGGTGTCGACGCCGGGCGGGACGACGCGGATGCGGGCGGGGTCCGCGTGGAGGAGATCCCGCATGTCCGCCGCCTCGGAGGCGGTGTTGGCGACGAGGAGGTCGGCCTCGCGGGCGATGCGGAGCTCCGCGTCCAGGCGGAGGGCGGGTTCGCGGGCATCCCCCAGGTCCCGGTCCTTGACCGCGGCGATCGTGTGGAACGACATCGCGAGGGCGGGACCGGACTGCCGTGCGGATCCGTACGGTGGCACCGGGCCGGGAGCGGGCGCCGTGCGGGCGAGTGCGCGCAGGTCGCAGGCGACCAGGCCCGACACCCAGTAGTGGGCCCACACGACGTCCGCGCCGCGCAGCAGGGGGGCGAGCTCCGGGTCTGCCGCGATCCGCCGGGCGATGGCGCCGGCCTCCTCGCCCATCTCGTCCTTGGTCGTCGCATCGACGGCGAGGATGTGGAGGCGGACGCCCTCGTCCAGGTCGACGGCGGCGTTGCAGTCCGCGGCCGGGTCCGCGGTGATGATGTCGACCGCGTGTCCGGCGCGGACGAGGTGCGCGGCGGTGTGCGACACGTAGACGTTGAGCCCGCCGGCGTCCCCCGTGCCGGGCTGCGCCGCGGGCGAGGTGTGGAGGGAGAGGAGGACGATGCGCACGACCGGAGTCTATCCGGGTGTCGGACAGGTGGAGGGGCGGTGTCGGGGCGCGTGCGTGGGAACCGCTCTGAGCGGTGGCGTACGAGCGTCAGGCACGGCGCTGTGCGCGGACGAGGCGGGTCGCGAAGCGGCGGGCGCGCGATCGGCGGAGGCGGTGGCTGGCAGAACCGGGAACCTGGTCGAGGCCCAGCGCGTCCGCGGTCCGCGCGAGGAGCTCCCGGTACCGCTCGTGCGCCACGAGGAGGTCGAGGTCATGATCGTCCGTCACGGCGCAGAGGAACGCGTCCGCCGTCTGGACCGCATAACCGCGCTCCTGGACCGTGAGCGGGGCGAAGGCGTGGACGTCGTCTGACACGAGCGCCTCCACGCCCAGCCGCAGCGCGTCCGCGTCGAGGAACGCGTCGTCCGGGTCGAGGACCCGGGCGCCGCGGGAGGCGGGCGAGGGCGGAGGGCAGGCCACGGCCTCGGCGGCGGTGTCCGGCACAGGGGACGCGACGCGGGTGAGGGAGTCGAGTCGCAGGCGGGCCGCGAGGTCCGCGCGCCGGCGGTCCAGGCGGGGGTCGACGCGGCGCAGGGCGTGGCGCAGCTCGCGGGCGACGCCGTCGGTCACGAGCAGGTGCGGGCGCTGCGCTGCGGGGATGCCGTCGGTGAGGGCGAGGGTCCAGAGCCAGAGCGGTTCGGGGGCGAGGACGCTCGTGTCGAGGAGGATGCGGCGGTGCACGGGTGCCGTCAGTCGTTGAAGAA